>JAZUBZ010000033.1:0-27092 GCA_045638805.1 Eubacteriales bacterium | reverse complement strand
TCCCGCAGATGATGGAAACAGAAGGCGTGACGGAAGAGATGAAAGCGGTGGATCAGATGAAGTGGGTGAATATGATGAACAATATCAGAGCCTCGGCGGAGGAGATAGTGCTGAAGGAGCTGGTATACAACTGACGGACGAACCTGACCCGACAGACCTTCCGCCGTTTATGGAAGAAAAGCTCATAATGGCGATATGCTCTAACCGAGACGATGACCTCAAATTCAAGAAAGCGCAGATAGAGCTGTACTTTTCGGTACACAAGGATGAAGCGGAGCGTGCCGAATATCTGAAAAGCGCATACCACGACAGATACACCGAAATGATAGTTGACGGTGTGAGAATAGGATACAAACCACAGGAAGACGGACTTCTTATGTGGAAGGGTGGCTACCCTTCACGCACAAAGGAGTCCGTTTTTTCGTGGGGACTTGTGGCTCAGTGGACGGGTACTATCATCGACAAGCACGAGTTCGCACTTAACACAAAGATTAAGAAGCAGAAACCGAACAAAGCAAACGAAGGTCAGCTCTCTCTGTTCGATGAGGTGGATATAGAATATATTCCTGCATCCGAGAGCAGTGATCAAATTACCATGTTCCGTCCCGCGGAGCTTCCTCAGCAGATAATTGACGAGGTGCTGTGCATAGGTGCAAATAAAAAGAACAGCAGAAGTGAGATATGCGCATACTTTATGAAGGATAAGGGTACAGAGTCAAACGCTATGTTCCTTACCGAGCATTACGGCGAGAACGGCACGGGACTTTACGTTGACGGTTGTAAGATCTCCGTTTGGTATAACGGGGACGGTATCAGAATAGCAAGCGGTGAGTCTGCAAACGTAGAGTACGCCACACACGTTTCTTGGGAGGATGCGGCAAAGAGGGTAAGAGAGCTTCTTGACCTCGGAAGATATATGCCACAAAGCGAGATAGACGTAGCGGAAGAGCTTGAAAGACAGAACATAGCCGCATATCTTTGGTACACGGTACAGGACTTCTCCGAAAAAGCACGGGAAGAAAACCACATCCCTACAATACGCGGGATATATATGAAGCGCGGCGGATTCCCCGAAAACACAAAAGAGATAGCAGAACTTCTGACAGATCCCGAAGCGTTAGAGCGTATAGCACAGGAGCTTGAAGCTTTCGTTTTTGCTTACGAAGCCGACCGTGAGCTGATGAGATTTCACCACCACAGACCGCAGAAGTTACTTGGAAGAGTACGTGACCTGCAGAGAGAGCCGGTACGATTTACTGCCGCAGAAGGCTTTGATCCGAAACGACAGTTTTTCATTACAAGGGATGAGATCGATAGTCTCATCATTCGTGGGAGTAGGTCATCCGACTACAGACTTTCGGTGTACGCATACTACCGTACACACTCAAACCCCAAGGAGCGTGAAAAGTTCATCCGAGAGAAGTACGGTATCGGAGGCGGCACTGAACGAGGTGACGGACATTCTCATCATGACGGTAAAGGATTTAAGTACAGCCGTGGAAGTATCTTAGAGCCTTACGTGCAGATAAGCTTGAAGTGGTATCAGATAGCAAACCGCATAAAGGAGCATATCAGTCAAAACAAGTTCCTAAGTGAAGCAGATCGCGAGACAATGCCCGATTATGAGCGCGAACAGCTTGCAAGACTCATTCACACTCACTTTCGTGATGTTCCCGATGAGATGTCACGTCCGTATTCGAACAACCCTATCGAGCATTACACCAAAAATATCCGTGAGATAAAAGAACAGCTAACCATCCCCGCAAGAGTTGAAGCCATATATGAAATGATGCTCCCTGTGTGGGAGAGCACTAATGAGGATGACAGATTCTACGAACACCGTAAAGCAGCTATAGAAGCTATACGGGAGTACCGTGATGGTACGTATTCTGTCTTTGGTCTAAGTAAGACCTTAGAGCCCATAACGGAAATGAAAGCGGCGGATGAAACGGTATCCACTCCCTTTTGGCATAACTACACCGAGCTTCGTGAGAAGTTCCCCGACTATTTTATCCTTATGCAGATGGGGGACTTTTACGAAGCCTTTGAAAAGGATGCCGAGATACTCCGCGACAGATATGGCTATACCGTTACCACTCGAAGTGTTGACAATATCGGCACACGCAAACTAATGTCGGGTTTCCCGTCATTTATGCTTGATAACGTAACTGACGAGCTGAAAAAGGAAGGCATTACCGTAGTCGTAGAAAAAGCAGACGGACAAGTCATCATTGAAGCAGATCACGAGCCGAGTCAAGCACTTCCCGTTACAGACCGCGAAACGGAAGTTCTGTATGATGTCCTCGGGTATATGAATATATACGATATTGATCTGACCTATGACGAGGATGGTCTTGTGGCAAAGGATGCTGAGGGAGAGTGGCACGGAGCAGAGTTTTACAGATTCCTTGCGGAAGAAGCCATGGTATTTACCGATGACGGAACTGCACTCGGCATAGGCGAGAAGACTTTCGCGGAGTTCAAGGAGCTTGCGGCAACTTATGGGGTATATCCTCCCGAGGTAAAAGAAGTAGAAGAGACAGAACTACCCGCCGAAGAAAAAACGCTCCCGACACCTCCGAAGCCGAAGCGTGAATACATCACCTTTGAGACGATCCATCCCGAAGTATCGAAGGACGAGAGGCACAACTTCCGTATAACTGACCGTGAGCTTGGACACGGCACACCCACCGAGAAATATACCGCCAACGTAGAGGCTATCAGACTTTTGAAGCAGATTGAAGCAGAAAACAGACTTGCTACTCCAGAAGAACAAACTGTGTTTTCCAAATACGTCGGTTGGGGCGGTCTTGCGGATTGCTTTGATGAAAAGAACAGCCACTATGCGGAGCTGAAAGACCTTCTCACAGACGAAGAATACACCGCCGCGCGTGCAAGCTCCCTTACCGCTTTCTATACTCCTCCCGTTGTGATCGAAGCTATGTACAATGCACTATCACAGATGGGACTCAGAAACGGCAATATCCTTGAACCCTCCTGCGGTGTGGGTAACTTCATCGGTATGTTACCCGATAGTATGGCTGACAGTAAGATCTACGGTGTTGAGCTTGACAGCATCAGCGGAAGAATAGCATCTCAGCTTTATCAGAACAGCAGTATCGCCGTTACGGGATTTGAAAAGGTGGATATGCCCGACAGCTTCTTTGACGCGGCAATCGGTAACGTTCCCTTCGGTGACTTCAAGGTGCTTGACAAGAGATACGATAAGCACAAATGGCTTATCCACGACTACTTCTTCGGTAAGACCCTCGATAAAGTCCGTCCCGGTGGAATCGTGGCGTTTATCACGTCTAAAGGTACACTTGACAAGGAAAACTCCGCCGTCCGCAAATACCTTGCACAGAGAGCCGACCTTATCGGTGCTATCCGTCTGCCCGACAACACCTTCAAGAAAAACGCGGGGACGGAGGTTACAAGCGACATTATCTTTCTGCAGAAACGTGACCGTATGACCGATATCGAACCCGATTGGGTTCATCTTGACACGGATGAAAACGGAATCCGTATGAACAGCTACTTTGTAAAGCACCCCGATATGATACTCGGTGATATGGTTATGGAGTCTACCCGTTTCGGAATGGATAGTGCTTGTAAGGCTGATCCCGATGCTGACCTTTCCGAGCAGTTAAGAGAGGCGGTAAGTAACCTCCACGCGGAGATCACGGAATACGAACAGGATGAAGTGGACGCGGAAGATCTCTCCATTCCCGCTGACCCGAACGTGAGAAACTTCAGTTATACCGTAGTTGACGGAAAGCTTTACTTCCGTGAAAACTCTCGTATGCATCCCGTTGATGTATCGGTTACGGGCGAGAACCGTATTCGCGGTATGATAACCCTACGTGAATGTGTCCGCAGACTTATTGAACTGCAGACCGAGGGTTATCCCGATGCAGATATTACACGGGAGCAGGAAAAACTCAATACCTTGTACGACGAATACACGAAGAAGTACGGACTTCTCTCAAACCGTGGTAACAGCATCGCCTTCGGTGAGGACTCAAGCTATTGTCTCCTTTGTTCACTTGAAATTCTCGATGAGGAAGGTAACCTTAAGCGCAAGGCGGATATGTTTACTAAGCGAACTATCCGTCCACATGAAGCGGTAACTAGAGTTGACACGGCAAGTGAAGCGCTTGCAGTGTCTATCTCCGAAAAGGCACGAGTGGATATGGAGTATATGGCAGAGTTGTCGGGCAAGAGCGAAGCTGAGCTTGAAAGCGAGCTTTCTGGAGTTATCTTCCGAGACATACGGTGTGCGGAAGATCCTGCGGCTATTCCCGCAGAGTTTGCAGACGTATCAAATTTCCCATTTGTAACGGCAGATGAGTACCTTTCGGGTAACGTGCGCCGTAAGCTCCGTATGGCTAAGTCAATGTATGAAGCATTACCGCCCGAAAAGAAAAGCAACATAGCTCAGAACGTAACGTCCCTTGAAGCCGTACAACCCGTAGACCTTACCGCAGGCGAGATCGGTGTCCGAATCGGTGTAAACTGGATCCCCACGGAGATATACGAGCAGTTTATGTATGAGCTTTTCGGTATGGGGTATTACGCGAGGCATAAGATACACATACTGCGCGCCAACGTTACGGGTGAGTGGAACATCACAAACAAGAACGCCGACAGTACAAACGTTTCCGTGTTCTCCACCTACGGAACAAAGCGTATCAATGCTTTCCACATCCTTGAACAGACTCTCAATCAGAAGGACGTGCGTATCTTTGACACGAAGATCGATGCCAACGGTAATGAGGTACGAATCCTCAACAAGAAAGAGACCGCTATCGCACAGGACAGGCAGGAGCTGATAAAATCAAAGTTTGCTGAGTGGTTGTGGCGTGATATTGACCGCCGCGAAAGGCTGTGCCGCATATACAACGAGACCTTTAACTCCATCCGTCCCCGTGAATACGACGGTCAGCATATCCGTTTCAGCGGTATGAATCCCGAAATATCTCTCCGAAAGCATCAGGTAAATGCCATCGCTCACATAATGTACGGCGGTAACACTCTCCTTGCGCACGAGGTAGGTGCGGGCAAGACATTCGAGATGGTAGCGGCGGCGATGGAGTCAAAAAGGCTTGGTCTATGTACGAAATCCTTGATAGTCGTTCCAAATCACATTACCGAACAATGGGCTGCGGAGTGGCTGCAGCTATACCCATCGGCAAACATCCTTGTGGCAACCAAAAAGGACTTTGAGACGAAGAACCGCAAGAAGTTCTGCGGACGGATCGCCACGGGAGATTACGATGCCATTATCATTGGTCACAGTCAGTTTGAGAAAATACCCATGTCTAAAGAAAGACAGGAGAAGATCATCAACCGTCAGATAGACGAGATCATGGACGGTATCCGCGAAGCAAAATCCGAGAAAGCGGAACGATACACCATAAAACAGCTTGAAAGAACGAAGAAATCCCTTGAAACACGCCTTGCAAAGCTTAACGATCAAAGCCGTAAGGATGACGTCGTTACCTTTGAGGAATTAGGTGTTGACAGGATATTCGTAGACGAGAGCCACTACTTTAAGAACCTTTTCTTAGCGACAAAAATGAGAAACGTCGGAGGAATCGCGCAGACAGAAGCGCAGAAATCCTCCGACCTTTTTATGAAGTGTCAGTATCTTGATGAGATAACGGGCGGTCGCGGTGTTGTGTTCGCCACGGGTACGCCGATATCCAACAGTATGGTTGAGCTTTACACCATACAGAGGTATTTGCAGTACGGTACCCTGCAGGAAATGGGACTCGGACATTTCGACGATTGGGCGGCGAACTACGGTGAGACCATAACCGCCATTGAACTCTCCCCCGAAGGCTCTGGATACAGAGCTAAAACGAGATTTGCCAAGTTCTACAACCTGCCCGAGCTTATGTCATGCTTTAAGCAGGTGGCGGACATTCAGACGGCGGATATGCTGAAGCTCCCCGTGCCGAAAGCAAACTTCCATACGGAGGTCATAAAGCCGTCGGAGATGCAGCAGGAGATGATAAAAAGTCTTGCTGAACGAGCTGAGAGCATACGTGGCGGCAACGTTGACCCGAGTGTAGACAATATGCTACGCATTACAAACGACGGTAGAAAGCTCGCTCTTGATATGCGCCTTGTGAACCCTCTTGCACCCGATGACGATAACGGTAAGGTTGCAACCTGCGCGAGAAACGTCTACAGTATTTGGGAAAAGTCACGGGACACACGAGGAACACAGCTTGTTTTCTGTGATCTGTCCACTCCGAAATCAGACGGTACGTTCAGCGTATACGATGATCTGAAAAAGAAACTCATGGAAAGCGGTATTCCCGAGGATGAGATAGCCTTCATACACGATGCCAACAGCGAAGCAAAGAAGAAAGAGCTGTTCTCTAAGGTTCGTTCCGGGCAGGTGCGTATCCTTATGGGCAGTACCGCTAAGATGGGGGCCGGTACCAATGTACAAGATCGCTTAGTGGCACTTCACGACCTTGACTGCCCGTGGAGACCGTCTGACCTTGCACAGCGCCTCGGACGTATTGTGAGACAGGGTAACAGAAACGCGGAGGTTGATATTTACCGCTACGTTACGGAAAACACCTTTGATGCATACCTCTATCAGCTCGTAGAAAACAAGCAGAAGTTTATCGCACAAATAATGACGAGTAAAACTCCCGTAAGAGTGGCTGATGACGTTGACGAAACGGCGCTCAGTTATTCCGAGATCAAAGCTCTCGCCACGGGAAATCCTCTTATCATTGAGAAGTGTAACCTTGATATGGAGGTGGGTAAACTGAATATGTTGAAAGCGAACCACCTAAATCAGAAATACACTCTTGAAGATCTTGTACTGAGAAAATATCCGAGTGCAATAGCGGATCTGACGGAACGTGCCGAAGGATACGGAAAGGATATTGAGCTTGCTAAAAACCATCCGAACCCCCTTGAAGGATTCGTTGGTATGAAGGTGCTTGATACGTATTACACCGAGAAGGAGGACGCGGGTAAAGCGATAATCGACGTGTGTACGAGGATGCAGGGGTCTGAAACCGTATCGGTGGGAGAATACCGTGGATTTGCGTTGTCTATCACTTATGACGGGACAACAACGCAGTATCTTATGACACTCAAAGGTTCGCTTTCTCATACATTTTCTCTCGGTGCAGACGTGTTCGGTAACATTACCCGTATGGATAACGCAATAGATGGACTACCGACAAGACTTGAAGCGGTACGCGATGAGCTTGAGAACACAAAGATCCAGCTTGAACGTGCAAGGACAGACATGAATGAGCCGTTCCCAAAAGAAGCGGAGCTTGAGGAGAAAACCGCAAGGCTAAAAACGCTGAATATTCTGCTGAATATGGATCAGAAGGATAAGGAGATACTTGACGATGTCCCAGAGGGTGCGGTTGTGGAAAAGGAGAAGGCGCGGGGGACGGTGAGGTGAAGATGTATTTATGTATAACGTTAGAACATATATTTAAACATATATAAAAATATATGTTTAAATATATGTGATTATTTTATATATATCTATTGCATTAATGTATGTATTGTGATATAATAATAATGTACTAGTGTTTTAGTACAAATAAGGGATGCTACAAGATGTAAACTTGATTTTTTCGAAAGAGGTTGAGTTTGGAGTTGGAGGGTATTTTGAATTCACATTCTAATCCTAAGTCTGTTACTATATTAAGGAGTAACAAGGCTATTAGCACAAAGAAATCATACTGTATAAATAGGGATGTTATTTCAACACTCCCTCGTTCTGGTGGCAAGGATTATTTACGGCCAAGTGAACTCTATAGAAAAAACAGAGTATAATTTAAAGTAAATATTACTTTTAGCGATAAAAGCCGATATGGGTGGATTATACCAAATCGGCTTTTATTGTTGGTACAATTGGAGGTTGTATCGTTTGAATAAAAAACGTTTGTTAAGAAAACATAAATATAGAAAATGTAGATACCGATATAAAATAAATGAGGCAAATTACCATTTTGTGTTGCGTTGCGGTGCACTTCTTTCAAGTATTTTAGCTATATTTTCTCTGTTAAGTCTATGTCCAGACATAGTTAATAAGGGAGTAAGATGTGCTAAAGAAAGCGTATTATTATTCATCCCTAAGTGTTGTAAAGATGAATTATTTGCTTTTTTAGACCATTTAGGCACTTTAATATCAAGCATAAAAGAAGTAATTGGTAATTGTTTGCTTTGGATAGTGAAGAAAATAAGCATAATCCCATTTTTTCATGCTTTGTGTGAATTTGTTAGTAGTTTTTCAGAATATTTTTCTTCGAAATATAATCCGATTTTTGCCGCACTAGCAGGGGTGGCGCTTTCTGGTATTATATTACTTCTTAACGGAGAAAAACGTAACATTTATTTACAAATAATTATTTTTAAAAGAACAAGTCCATTGGCAGTTTTAACACTTGCAGGATCTTTTGTGTTATCATTTTGCTTATCGGGTATTGCTGATGTACATAATTCGCATCTTGAAGTAACGGCAGCTGCTATGTCTATGATGTTGTGTATATTTGTCATTGTATGGTACTTAATTCGATATAACAATGAAAATATGTATTTTGCCGATGAAAAATGTAGAGTGATTTTCAAATGTATTAGTAAGAGTAAGAAAAGACTCTATGAATATCTTGAACATTTATTCCCCAAAAATCCATCAAAACAAAATAATTACGAAGACGATATAGCACTTTTGGAATTAGTTTTAAAAAATGCAAGTATAAACGATAAGTACAGGAACATTGTATCTAGGGACTTGAACGAATGTGCTAATCATAATCAAGCTGATAATGATTTGGCTGTGACAGAGTACTTCTACGATATAATAATACCTATCGTTGTACATATGATGCGAATGTATAGAGGTTCAAAAGATAAATTTATACTTCAAATGCAAAACAAATTATCTTTGGATTTTACTTCAGATAGTACAATTAATAGGTATTTTAGATATTTGTTGATTGTTGTTACTACTCAGCATTTAGTAGAAGTATTTGCAGATTTTGAAAATGATATTGACTTTATTGAGCAAAAAAAAGATTTGTTAAAATGGTTAAGTTCAAATGTTAAATCATTTGAAAAACTTTATGGTAAAATATCGTCAAATATACCTGATGGTAACATCAATAGTGATATATTATCAGACTATTTATATCATGATGACAAATATGTTACAACGGATTGGCAATTTGTAGTGTATCGTCACTATATTGATTTGTTGGCAGAAGTTGACATGATTCAAATAAACTCATTTATCAGGTTGGAAATCGATTTTTTAGAAAAACATGAAGTTATTCCCATTGAAATAAACGATAATCTTATAGAAAAAGACTATAATTATAACTATCAATATAATTCTATGAATATAGTTTACTTAATGAGTAGGCTTTATAATAAAGTATAGAATCATTTCGTAGTATCAACATTAGTTGATGGATAATTTTGGGAAAATCAGAGAAACGATGATAGTGACAAAATTACATATAAAAATGTATTTTGTCACTAAATAAAAGTGGGTTTATAGCCAAGATTTGTTGCGTGGAAAAGTTTATTGGATGTTGCGATATTAAAGAAAGGCGTTGCATGATTATGAGTGTTGATGTAAGGACATTGTTATTTGCAAAAATAAAATGTGGAAACGATGATACGTACAAAAATTTCTTTAGAGGTAATCAAAATAACAACTATATTACTATAGGTAATTATGATGCATTAAAAGTATATGATGTATCCTGTTTTTTCTCAGCAGAAAATGGACACGATTATTTATTAGCTTTTCAAACTGAAAAAGATCACTTGGCTAATATGTATGCGGAATATAACAACAATCCCCAATTTTATCACCCACTACATATTGTATATCATGGAAATAGAGATACGGAGACTTTTTGGAAAACTGAAAGGAAGTGCTGTTCTGTTATTCTATTATATAATGGGACTGATTTTTCTTCAATAACAGAACTTGAGAAAAATATTGATACACTTTTATCTACCAAACTTCCGTGTGAGAATTATATGGTATATAGATCTGTAAATCTTAGCGAAATTGTTGTGATAATTAAAAATGATAAACTTACGAATATTTTAGATTCGATTTCTGTAATTAACTATAGATATCCTATGATTCAAACCCATACAGTATGTGGATTCAATTATAACCGTAATCCCAAAGCTGAACCAGATGATGTTATTGATATGCTTAAAATTACTGGTGTAATTAAGTCTCATCCAAAGGCGAAATTAGTTTTCGATAAATTAAATCATTGGTTGATTAAAGATAAGGACTCTAATGTTGAAATAAGGAGAGATTATTTAGCATTTGGTAACAATGATTTTAACTTAATATATTATGATGTGAATGTGGAGAGTATTATAGATGCTTTATTTTATTTAATAAATGATTCATCCAATATACATGCAGCATTTTCGTTCATCAAAACTAGAGTACATACTCAATACTCAAAGAGTGAACAATTTGATGAAATGATGATGGAGAATGATTTAGATATAAATGAAACACATTATTATGAGCAGATTAAACTATTTGATAATATTATAGTAGATACGATAAAAAACATAAAAAATTGTGAGAGGATTGTAAATTCGAATTATTTAGATTGGGCATTCCCTTTTATTGAAACACTAAATTTGCTCTTAGACATGAATCATAATGCATCACTGTCGAGAGTATCTTACTATACTATAGGTCCAATTATTGCATTTAATAAAACACTTTCTGAGATTTTATCTAATTCAAAAGAAGAGATTAAATCAATTTTACAATTAAATGAGGAGAGCTTAAATAGATTTACATCTAGCTTTAATACTTTAATAGATCAAATAGTACGTGTTGATGGATACTTTTCTCAAGAACCGGGTTTTAGTCCTTTAATATATACTATGGTTCCAGCAGGAATACTTGAGTATTATTGTTCATATATTTATTCCGTAACGGATACTATAAATGAAATGTCTGATTCTATATTTGTTGGTCTAAAACATAAGCCGTCTCGATATTATTACTCAACTTTACCACTTCCTGTTCTTGAAAATCTTGTTTCATTTGAAGCTATAATACCAAGATCGGAACAAAAAAACAGAACGAGTCAAGTTAACTTAATCGAAATTCCGCACAAAGATCTATATAATCCTCGAAATCTGTTGTTTTCGATAACACATGAAGTAATGCACTTTTGTGGGGAACGAATTAGGTGTAGAGAAAAGCGTTATGATTGTTTATTGGAATTTTTGGCTTTATATTTAATACACGAATTCAATTTGGAGGAAATTGCAGATTCAGCAAAAAAAATATTTCGCGACTATATTGATAGTTTCATATCCAAAGATAATCATCAGTTTTATAGTCAATATATTGACTATATTGGTACAGCAATTGCTAAATTATATTCAGATACAAGATTGAAAAATGATATCTATCATATGAAGATAAAAAGTATAGGAGTAGAGTCCCAATATGAAATTTTTAAGTATATAAATCGAGTATCAAGTCGTAAATCGTTATTTGAACAATTGTCGGGAAATGGTAGTGCAATAACATATTTATTCAAAGAGTGCTATGCTGATTTAATGACAGTTAAATTACTGAATATTGACAGGACAGATTATTGTGTTATTATTGATACAATGAGTAGTGAAATTAAACGCTGTGAAGTTAATGATTATAACTTGATGGTAGATTCTTTGATAGAATTGAGGAAATCACTCGTATGTTATACGCAATTTGGTTATATGAAAACGAAACATTCTGAGTTGAATTGTGTAAATAAACTTTGTGAGATTTTTTACTTAAAACAAAAGAAATGTAGTTATAAATTCATATCCCAAAAGATGGATGAATTAGTTGCGTTCATGTGTAATTCAGGAATGGCTGATGCAAGATATTCCTATTCGGAAATTTTCTTCGATATTGATTGTATTATGACGGTTTTGGATTATTTATCTGAATGTTCACAAGAGTTTGATAAATGTTGGAAGAGGAATCCCAATAGCATAAAGATGATAATTGAAACACGAAATGCGTATTATAATGGAATTGATACAAAAAAGCTATTTTGTGATGAGTATTGTAATTTCATGTATAAAACAAGATGCAAAATTAGAGAAAAAATTAAATGTAATTAAGTAAAATTATTTGATCTAATGTGAATAATCTAACTTTAAAACATTAAGGTCGAGGGATGTATTCTCTCGACTTTAATATTTATAATTCACAGAAAGCAGGTGAAACTCATGCCCTACATCCCACCAAATATCGTAGCCAAAGCACGTGAGATGGATCTTTTAACCTATCTCCAAAATTACGAGCCGCAGGGGCCTGTACACTTCGGCGGTAACACTTACTGTACAAGAGAGCACGATTCGCTTAAGATCTCAGACGGAAAATGGTGTTGGTTTTCCCGCGGTATCGGCGGCAGATCAGCACTCGACTACCTCATCAAAGTCAAAGGAATACCATTCATGCAAGCGGTTGAAAGAATCGTCGGTCAGACGAAACTTCAGCCGCCTGTTTTTGTTTCTGAAGAAAAAGAAACGAAGCCTAAAACGCTGCTTCTCCCCAAGGCAAACCCAAGCACGACCAACGTGGTAGAATACCTTCGCGGCCGCGGAATTGACGGAGAGATCATCGACTACTGTATCAAGAGCGGACGTATATACGAAAGTTATCCTTATCACAACGTGGTGTTCGTCGGTCAAGATAAGGACGGTAAAGCGCGATACGCCAATCTGCGCGGAATAGGTACGGACTTCAAAGGCGAAGCCACCGGGAGCGATAAACGTTTCTCGTTCAGTTTACCCGCTGTGAACAATGATACCGTACATCTGTTTGAAAGTGCCGTTGACTTGATGTCATATGCAACGATGCAGAAGCTCGACGGAAAGCCATGGAACACGGAGCATCTCGTGTCCCTTGCGGGAGTGTACAAGCCGAAAAAAGAAACGGATGAAATCAAGTTGCCGTTAGCACTCGGACAGTTCTTAAAAGATCATACCGAGGTGAAGCACGTAAATCTTAGACTCGACAATGACCCTGCAGGACGAATAGCAATGAGCACCATATATAAGCTTCTCACGGACAGATACAACGTATGTCCTCTGCCACCACTCAGCGGAAAGGACTACAATGATACTCTGTGTGACAGACTCGGTTTGCCGAGGACAAAAATAGTTAGAAAGGAAATTGCACGATGATGTTAACGTAATACACATTGAATATCTGCCCATTCACTTATATCTATGATTGAATAATTCTCTTGTCAAGAGAAACGTTTTCTCATACAAGGTTATTGTTTTCACGTTAATACTATGATATACTGTAAATGCAAATAAGGAAAGGCGGTATTATTATGAGTATTAAAATAGGAATCAATGGCTTTGGAAGAATTGGAAGGCTTGTTCTTAGGGCGGCTATCATGGCTCCCGACAGATTTACTGTCTGTGCAGTCAATGATCCGTTTATAAGTACGGAGTATATGGCGTATATGCTGAAATATGACACTGTGCATGGCAAATTTGATCATGAAATATCATTTGAAGAAAACGGTCTTATCGTTGATGGTAATGTTATCAGAACATTCAGCATAAAAGAACCGTCTGAAATACTGTGGAAAGAAGCAGGCGCAGAATATATTGCTGAAGCTACAGGTGTATTTTGTACCTCGGAAAGTGCTTCATCTCACCGTTTGGGAGGCGCAAAAAAGGTAGTTATCACTGCGCCGGCAAAAGATAAAGAGACACCCACATTTGTAATGGGTGTTAACGAAAGATCGTATGATTCCGGTATGAATGTTGTATCGAACGCTTCATGTACCACTAATTGCCTTGCTCCTCTTTTGAAAGTTATTCATGATAATTTCGGCGTGGAAGAAGCATTGATGACAACCGTACATTCTACCACTAATACGCAAAAAACGGTAGATGCACAGTCCTTTAAGGATTGGCGCGGAGGCAGAGCCGCTTCGGTCAACATAATACCGTCATCAACAGGTGCTGCGAAGGCTTGCTCGCTTGTTATTCCGGAACTTAAGGGTAAAATCACGGGTATGGCGTTCAGAGTGCCTACTGTTGATGTTTCTGTGGTTGATCTAACCGTTAGAACGCAAAAAGCCACAAGTCTTGAGAATATCAACAAATGTATTAAATATGCTTCCGAAAACGAGATGAAAGGAATACTCGGGTACACAGACGAAGCAGTTGTGTCGAGTGATTTCTATTCGGATACTCGCACTTCAATATATGATTCTACAGCAAGTATTGAGCTTAACTCAAACTTCTTCAAACTTATTTCGTGGTATGATAATGAGTGGGGATATTCAAATAAAGTCCTCGAACTCATCGAACATATTTACAATACCGACAAGGAGTATATATGATTATAAATTTCGGAGAAAATGTGCGCAGATTGCGAATTGACAGAGGACTTACGCAGGAAAGATTAGCGGAATTCTTAGGTATTTCTTTTCAGGCTGTGAGTAAGTGGGAGCGAGGGGACACCGTACCTGACCTATTTATGCTTACTACCGTTGCTGCTTTTTTTGATGTGTCAACTGATAAACTGCTTGGGATTGACAAACGTGATCAAGAAAGAGAAATACAGGAGTACATTGACAAATATTCTTCCCTTTGGCAACAGGCACGGTATGAAGATGTCTTGGAAACGATGAAAGAAGCAGTCAGAAGCTATCCTGCTGAGTTTAGCTTGTGGGTAAGATACTTGAACATTCTTTTGTGGTGCGGACAGAAAAGTAACGAAAACACTTTGTCGATAAAAAACGAAGCCGAGGCAGTATATTCAAAAATTACGGAGCATTGTACTGTTGATAGTATACGGATATGGGCAAAAAAGCTGATGTGCCGATATTATAAAACTCTATGCAATATCGAAGGAAGCGGTATATCACAAGAACGTATATCTGAAATTCTTGATGAAATGCCGCTAATGCAGAACTCCCGCGATTACCTTGCTTGCTCATTTTCGCAAAGCGGTGAAGATAAAGAAGATGCCTGCAAGAAAGCGATATGTGAAATAGCGTACTTACTGAGCAGTATCGGTAAAGAATTTGAAGATAACGATAGAAAAGGTGAAAAGCTTAAATCACTTACTGATGTAATAAAGAGTATTTATCCTGACGGTGATTACGGAAAGAGTACTGTGAACATGGCATACATGTTAATGGAGTTAAGTAACTATTACGAACGCACTGGAGAAAACGAAAAAGCACAAGAAACTCGCGACGAGGCACTTTCTATTACAGAGACTTTTGATAGAATTGAAAATGAAATAATCCATACTTCCCGTCTTGCCGAAGGATTATCGGTACTAAAAAAAGATATACCTATGGCTCAAGGAAGACCGCTTACAGAGAGAGTTAAGGACTTAGTAAATTAAAACCATAACTGAATCAAAGAAGGCAGCTTGTAGAAATACGAGCTGTTTTCTTTTTCGGATGGAAGATCGAAAGGTGTTATGTGAAAACGGAGGAGCTTGAACAGGTGAAGGATCTGATAAAAGCGAAAAAGCCTCGTGGCGGTGATAGTAGATAATGTCGAAAAGTTTTCTGCGGTGTTTATCATAATCCTCTTGCAATATGTTATCATTTATGATAACATATATGTAGATTAATGTGCAGAGAGGCTATATTATGAACGCAGAGAAAAAACGAAAAGAGATAATCTCACAAATAGTAGAAGCGCGACTTGAAAGAGGAATATCCCAAGCGGAGCTTGCGCGTATGATAGGAACACAGCGTTCTAATATTTGCCGACTTGAAAGCGGAGTACAGAACCCAACGCTTGATATGATCCTGAAGATAACGTCGGCGCTTGGGAAGGACGTCTCATTTATGATAGAGGATAAGGAGGAAACGATGTCAAACATATACAGCCTTCGGATATATGATACAGAGCTTGTACGTTTCAGCATGGAGAAACGTGGACTTGAAGGTCTTGTTGCAGAAATTATTTCTGTAAACGAAGATCTTGCCCATCTGATGCCCCTTGATGTGGAGCTTACGAGCGAGAGCATTGTAAAGTGGCTTGAACGACGGGTGATCCCCAAAAACAGAACTTTTGTAGACGAGATCCTAAAGACTCTCGGACTCAGCCACAATGATACTAAGGGTATTATTGACGTCTGCAAAGGGTTGTCACTTAACGACAGCTATTGGGTAGTGCCGGACGGATTTGACGGAACCTTTGATAAATACAACCTATACGAAAACCGTTTTTCCGAAATGCTCGCTCTTGTAGCATACACGGGAGCCGGACAGAGCAAGCAGGCGTTTACAACGTCTCCCGAACTTACAACTAACGGTGTTCTCCCCAAGGCATGGAGATATGTTGAGGGCGAGGGAATATATCTGTACAAGGGCGGAACAAGCGGTGCATCCAATACGGGAAGAGAGCCGTACTGCGAATACTACGCATCGCAGATAGCAGAAACGATGCAGCTCAATGCGGTAAAATACGACCTTGAAAACTGGAAAGGTATCACAGCTTCAAAGTGTGCTTTGTTTACGAATCGCGATGTGTCATACGTTCCCGTCGGACGTATCGTAAGATCGGGCGGAATCAAAGGATGCCTTGATTACTATGATTCTCTCGGCAGTGAGTTCTCCGAGCAGATACGCAGTATGCTTGTGTTCGACGCGCTTGTATACAACGAGGACAGACATTTCGGTAACTTCGGTGTACTCAGAGACAATCACACGGGAAAGATAATCGCACCCGCACCGATATTCGACCACGGAAGATCGTTGTTCAACGAAGTGGGCGTGAGAGATATACCCGATCTCGAATATTACGCTAAAACACGTGCAAATCCGTACAACATCTCATACGAGGATGTGTGTACAGAGGTTATGGGTACAAAGCAGAAAGAACAGCTTAGGCGGATGATCGGCGTTAAGTTCAAACGCCATCCGAGTCTCAATCTGTCCGAGGAACATCTTTGTGCCATTGAACGTGTGCTGGAGGCGAGAGTGAGAAAGCTGCTTGCGATTCCAACACGAACTAAAACAGTGCGTGGTCAGGCGAGATAAATCTAAAATAACAGTATATAATTGGTGAACATTATGACAGAAAACGAATATCAACACTATTTATTATATTGGGAAATTCCTTTGCTTGAATCGTATATAGAAAAGTTAGAAGAGGCATTTGAGAATGAATTATCAAAAACATTCATAGAGCGTAGTTTACTTAATGTATTAATAAGGTCTTATCCTCAATGTATCCTTGTACTAAAAGAAGTTATATGCCTTGTGAAAAATGGATATCCTGATGGTGCATTGGCTCGTTCACGCCGTATATATGAAAATATGATAATCGCAACTTATTTGAATAAACATAAAACTGATGCCGACTTTCAAAAGGTAATTGATCGTTATTTTGATGATCATCATATAAGAGCTAATTATGGTAAAAGAAAGGTATACCTTAATGCAAATCAAACTGATAAGGCTCGAGAATGTTATGAAACGATAAATAAACTTGTTAAGAAACATACCACATCAAAGAATATTAATAAAAAAAGGGATGAAATTATATCAAATAATTATTGGTGGGCAAAAAACTCACCAATGTCATTTGGTAAACTATCCGAGTGTTTTGATGATGAGTATGCTAAACTTTTATATTTACGTGCATGTTATTCAATTCATGCTGGGGCATATGGCGATGTTGCATTGTTGGGAAGACCACATTCGGACGAGGCACGATTATATTCGGGGAGAACTTACAATGGAGCAGCAACATCAATGCAACTAGCAGTATCTTCTTTTTGTAATATAACAGAAATAGTATTTGAAAACTTTGGGGTTGAAAGTCCAATTTCAAATCAGGAGTTTATAAAGTTAATTCAAACCTATATCCAAAATGGATATGAAGAAATGAATGTATAGAATTAACTTATGGAAAATGTTTTGTAATGAAGTAGTTCAACAACTAAATATCCATTTTTTAAACAGCTTGCAACGCAGGCTGTTTTTCTTTTTCAGCCGGTAGCGCGAAATCTCCCGTGGGGGAGAACGTGGGGATGTCATCTATCCGCAAGCATCGTCGTTTGGGGACAAACGACAGACTTGTCAGGTGATACCCCTTAAACCCCTTAATAAAATCAATATCAAAACAGAAAGGAACATAAAAATGGGAGCAGTAATATTCATAATCGGCATGATGGCAGGAGGCACATTTGGCGTCCTAATTATGTGCTTATTCCAGATCAACAAAGGAGAGAAAGATGAGTAAGAGAAGCATTGAAATCAAGGTGAGACTCAACAAAAAGGAGATGGAGTCACTCACCAAACGAGTGAAGAAAAGCGGACTTTCACGAGAGGCGTACCTCCGACACCTCATAAACGGATGCGTACCGAGAGATGCACCACCGCCCGACTACTACGCTATGATGCGAGAGCTGTACCGTATCGGCAACAGCCTCAACCAAGTGGCGAAGAAAGCACACACGCTGAACGTGATCGACGTGCAGAGATACGATGTTGGAGTGTGTATGTTTGAATCAGCAGTGAAGCAGATAACTGAGGCGGTTGTGGAGCCGAAGACTATAGGTGAAGAATGGCGGTAACAGCAATATGGCGTATAAACGGATGGCTCGGTAACGTGGTGCTCTACGTGGAGAATCCCGAAAAGACCGATAATCCTAAGTTTTACGAGACTTCGAAAAAAGGTGCGCAGGGACTTTCGGATGTGGTCGACTACGCGGTGAACGTAGAGAAAACACAGATGGTGGATGATGAAAGCACTGAGATCCACAGCAGCTTTGTTTCGGGCATCAACTGCCACCCGTCAACGGCGAGAAATGAGATGCTTGCGGTTAAGCGGAGATTCGGCAAGGAGGACGGTACTGCCGCGTACCATGGATATCAGTCCTTTGCACCGGGAGAAGCCACACCTGAGACAGCGCACGAGATCGGGATAAAGCTTGCCGAGAGATTATGGGGAACAAAGTATCAAGTCATTGTCGCAACTCACCTTGATACGGAGAATCATCTTCATAATCACTTTGTTGTAAACACGGTTTCATTCATTGACGGTATCAAATACTACCGTTCTGCAAAGGATTATCACGATATGCAAAGCGAGTCCGACAAGCTGTGCCGAGAGTACGGATTATCTGTAATCGACGAACCGTGTGGCACGTCAAAGCATTACGGAGAGTGGAGGGCCGAGCAGGAACAGCGTCCAACTTGGAGAGGTATCATCCGCGCAGAGGTAGATGAGGTAATACGTCAGTCTATGACGGAGCGTCAGTTTTTCGATAACCTCCGTAAGCGCGGGTATGAAGTCAAAGTCGGTAAGGACATTTCTGTGCGACCTCCGAACAAGGACCGTTTCGTAAGACTTGCCCGTAACTTCGGTGAAGACTACACTATAGACGGTATCCGAAAGCGTATCCTATCTCAAAGCAGAGCCGAGAAACCTTTGCCCGAGATTGAACGTAAAACTCAAAGATATCCCGTCAAGGGGAACATCAGTAAATCAAAGAAAGTGAAAGGCTTTCGTGCGTTTTACTACCATTACTGTTATCTCCTCGGTATCTTCCCGAGGGACAGACCGCAAAACAGAAAAAGACTCCATTTTTTACTCCGCGAGGACCTCATAAAAATGGACGACATATCAAAAGAAGCAAGGCTCCTTTCACGGAATCGCATTGATACCGCGGAGGAGCTTTTTTCGTACAGATCAAGCTGTGAGGATAGGCTTAAGACTCTCATCGACGAGCGAAACGCACTTTTCCGTAAACGGCGTATTGTTGCCGTGAAGTCGGATGAAGTGGGCAGAGCCGAGGTGCAGGAGCAGATAGATTCCCTCACAAGCGAGATCAAAAAGCTAAGACAGGAGGTGAGGCTATGTGAAGATATACGTGTGCGCTCAGGCGTGATGAGGGATAAGATAAAAGCCGTCCGAGAGGACGAAAAAGAAAAGGAGGCAAAACGAGATGAACAGTTCAGGAGAAGCGGCAGAACAAATCGTGCGAATGAGTCTTGAAGGCACGGAGGTAGCGCTGAGGCTTACGGGATCAGCCGCAAAAAACATTGCCGCAGGCATATACGCCATAATGAAAAACAGCGACAAGAACAAACTGAAAGGCAAACAGAGACTCACGTCAATGCTGAAAAGCGGAAAGGAGCTTCGAGTATTCACCGTAAGCGAGGAGCATCTGAAGCAGTTTGCTGCTGAAGCCAAGCGTTACGGTGTGGTCTACTGCGCCCTGCGGGGGAAAGGCAAATCGGCAGACGGACTTGTTGACGTTATGGTGAGAGCGGAGGACGCGTCTAAGATCAACCGAATCGTGGAACGCTTTAAGCTGTCAACTGTTGATGCGGCATCCATCAAGCATGACATTGAACAGTCGAAAGCGGAAAAATCCTCTGACCGAACCGAACCGGAGAGAGGCGTGATGGAAAAGAGCGAGGAAGATAAGCTTATCGACGATATGCTCAGTGAGCCTATGCGAAAGGAGGAGAACACCATAGCAAACCCTACCCCGGCGCGGACGGAAAAATCCCCTCCGTCCGAGCCTACCTCAAAGAAGCGAAGCAAAGCAGACGAGGGTACTGTTAAGAAGACGGAGAAGCCGTCGGTGCGAGAAGAACTTCGCGCGATAAAGGAGAAAAGGCAGAAGTCCGAGTCCGAAAAATCAAAGGAGACGGAACGCACCTCAAAGAAGAACACTCGAAACTATGCGGAACACAGAAATCCGGGTAAGAAAAAGAGTAAAAGCAAAGGCAGGTAAAAACAGATGAATAATTACGACGATATCTTAGATGTGAAAGCAGAACCGCCGAAGGACACACGACCGCAGTGGCAGATCAAACAGCAGCAGAACAGAGAGACAGCGTATCAGATAACTGATGCGGCTATCGAAGAGTTTACCGCAGGAAAGGCAGACGTTAAAAGATACCTTGACGTGCAGTCGCGATTTCTCAACTACTCCGTCAGAAATACCCTTCTCGTGATGAAGAAGAATCCCGATGCAACACGTATCGGAGACTACAGCTACTGGAAGGGACAGAACGCAGAGATTTTGCGCGATGAGACGAAAAATCCCATAATCATTCTTGAACCGGGTAAAGAGTTCAAGCGCGAGGACGGCTCGGTCGGTCAGTATTACAACGCCAAAGAGGTATACGACGTATCACAGACTACCGCCAAAGACACCGTAACGCCCACCGTGTCTTATGACGATAGGCTTCTTCTCAAGGCTCTCATCAGCAAGTCCCCCGTGTCAATTAGGGTTGTAAACGACCTTCCCGACGGGCGCGGAGCGATGCTTGATACAAGTGAGCAGGTGATCCTCGTGAAGCGCGGTATGGCGGCACACGATATCTTCAAATGTGTGTCAGCAGAGCTTGCGAACGTTGACCTTGAGTTTCAGAATCCCGCCTACAGCCGTACTACCGAAGGGTACAAGGCGTATTTTGTGTCGTATATCCTCTGTAAAAGATACGGTGTTGACACCAAGGACTTTATGTTTGAGGGAGCTGGTCAGATATTCTGCGGTAAGGATGCTCATGCAGTAACTGCAGAACTTAACGAGATCAAGGAGACAGCTAAAGCTATTGACACACGCATGGCGAGGGCGCTTGAGCAGAATAGGTCTGTGAAGGTAAAACAGGAGGCAAGATAAAATGAAGATCGAAAAACGAATCATAGCACTCAATCCCTATGAGCATGGCGTTGTTATCAATGCATTGAACGATATGCGAAACGAGCTTATCTCGGAGGACCGTCCCACAGATATGGTGGATGAGATACTTCTCAAAACCATAGACGCGCCGACGAAGAAGGTCAAGTGCAGCCGCTATGAAGCAAGATAACGATAGAACGTTCCTAATACTGTCCCTTGTGGGTATCATCCCCGTGGTGTGGCTAGGTCTGCTTGTGGCACCTCTGATTGAGGACGGACTTATCGGAGTTATTACGGGATTTACAGAGGTTATGGCGCGCCCCTTTCACATAGAGCTTTGTGGGGACAGCTTTTACGTTGTCCTTGTCTTGCTTATTAGCTACGGTATTGCCATCGGTGTTTATCTCTCGACGAGACGAACGTACCGTCGAGGCGAGGAGCACGGCTCAGCAAGATGGGGGAACGTCAGCAAGATATGTAAAAAATACCGTGATACTGATGAATTTGAGAACCGTATCTTTACGAAGAACTTCCGAATGGGACTTGACGGACGAAAGCACAGGCGTAACCTTAACACCCTCGTCTGCGGTGGTAGTGGATCGGGTAAGAGCCGATTTTATGCGAAGGTAAATCTCCTGCAGGCGAACACGTCTTTTTTCGTCCTCGACTGTAAGGGTGAGCTTCTACGAGATACGGGAAATCTCCTTGCGGAAAAGGGGTACGAGATACGTGTACTTGACCTACTGAATATGGAAAAGAGCCACTGCTATAACCCATTTGCCTACCTTGAAACGGACAACGACGTGCAGAAGCTTGTGACGAATCTCTTTAAGGCTACAACACCTAAAGGAAGTCAGTCTCAGGATCCCTTTTGGGACACGTCCGCAAGTATGCTCCTTTTGGCACTCATATTTTATCTCAAATATGAGGCACCGACCGATGAGCAGAACTTTACGATGGTCCTTGAAATGCTTCGCGCCGCCGACGTACGCGAAGAGGATGAAACATATCAATCTCCCCTTGACGAGCTGTTTGAACGCCTTGAAATGAGAAACCCCGATCACATCGCTGTGAAGTATTACAAGGACTATCACTCCGGTGCGGGCAAAACGCTGAAGTCAATTCACATCACACTTGCCGCAAGACTTGAAAAGTTCAATCTTACGAGTATTGCCGCGCTTACCACAACGGACGATCTTGACATAGGAACACTTGGGGAAAAGAAGGTTGCCCTGTTCGCGCTGATTCCCGATCACGACGTGAGCTTTA
Source organism: Eubacteriales bacterium (assembly GCA_045638805.1). Taxonomy (GTDB): domain Bacteria; phylum Bacillota; class Clostridia; order Oscillospirales; family CAG-272; genus RUG11130. Next base: position 4,129 of record JAZUBZ010000033.1, on the reverse strand, counting down.
ACTTTCTTGTTAGTATGCTTTACAGCTCTACCTTTGAGAAATTGTTCCACTTAGCTGACCATAAGTACGGCGGAGCGCTCCCCATTCCAGTCCACTTCCTGATGGATGAGTTTGCGAACGTTAGCCTTCCCGATGACTTCGACAAGCTCCTTGCCACCATGCGTTCGAGAAACATAAGCGTATCTATCATCATACAGAACGTGGCACAGCTTAAGGCACTCTTTGAAAAACAATGGGAATCCATTATGGGTAACTGTGATGAGTTCCTGTACCTCGGAGGCAACGAAACGGGAACGCACAAGATGATAGCGGAGTCATATCTCGGCAAGCAGACTATCGACATGAACACATACGGCAAAAGCTCGGGACACAGTGGGAACTACTCTACCAACTGGCAGATCACGGGGCGTGAGCTGCTCGACGCGGCTGAGGTACGTATGCTCGACAACAGATACGCGCTTCTGTTCATTCGCGGTGAACATCCGATAATGGACGAGAAATACGACCTCTTGAAGCATCCGAACGTGGGACTTACCACCGACGGTCACGGCAAGCCATACGAACACGGTACAACGGAACATTCCGTAGGTACTATCACATTTACGGACGTTAAAGCGGGAGACGAATATACTCCTGAAGAGTCCGATTACGTTTACGAGCTTCTGTCCGACGAGGACTTGGAAGAAATATTTACAGATGAAGAATAAGGAGAAAATCAATATGAGAAACAAGAACACAAACAGAAAACTGCCCCTTGAAAAGGGAGCGAAAAGAGGATTCCGCTTCTACTGCGCTGTCTTACTTGCAGTCACCCTCACCTGCGGACTTTCTATTACAGCCTTTGCCGCCGATGACCCTCTGACGGTTATCAGTAACCTCAGCACGTTCATTTTCGGACTTATCCGTGCTATCGGACTTATCCTTCTCGGATTTGGTGTGGTGCAGGTTGGTCTCAGCCTTAAATCCCACGACCCGTCACAGAGAGCCAACGGATTCCTCACCCTTGCGGGCGGTGTTATTATCACCTTTGCGAAGGAGATCCTTGATCTTATCATGGCGTAAGGAGTTGACTTCCACGCTAATATTGTTTGTCATATTAGCGTGGAAGTTTAATCAAAAAACGTAAAAGTCGTACTCCATTCGTTTTTTTGATTAATGCCACATTTCTATTGACTGGCTTCCAATATTGTGATACAATGTAGTAAATACATCTGCTTTTGCGGATCACGAAAGGAGTTTTGCATTATGACAGTTTTTTATGAGGTAATTTCTAACTAAAACTGAATATGCGGCGGAAGATTCAGTCGGGGTGATGGTGCCTCTTTGTTTCTGTGCCGTTTTAAGTAACCTTTCGTGAATACTATAGCTTTCGGTTGTAGCACACTCAAGAGGGTGAGCCTTTTTATACCCAAATTCAGCCGTAGGAGTAACGCCGATAAGGGTTGCTTTCTACGGTATTTTTGCGCCCATTTTCAGTAAGTGAATCTATGAAAGGGGATGTTTAATGTGAAAATACTTGAATTTGTTTCGACTTTTAGCTATTTTATCATTTTATTGGAGGAAAATTATGAGTTATAATTGGATAAACGCAGAAGATTACACTATGGACTGTTTTCTGCTCTTGGATCGTTGGGCACTTCGCTTGATTTTTGCTGACTGTGCTTACTACAACGGTGATTACGTGGTTGACATGGCTAAAGCTCTTTATAAGTACCCGCACGTGGATGAGTTCTGCAGAAGAAAAGCTCCCGAATGCAGTGAATTTCTCGATAAAGTTCTTGCTGTACCTTTTGAAAGTTGGACTGATGACGAAATGCGCAATGCGGAATCGTCAATCATTCAGAGCCATGAGACCTTTGTAGTGTACGCTTACCCCGAGGTCATGAACAAAGTAAACTACATCAGAAACTGGGATCCGCATAACCTGTACAAGCTTGTTGATCTCGACGGTAAGGTAGTACTTGATGTTGGTGCAGGTACCGGAAGACTTGCTTTTGCAGCAGCTAAAAAAGCAAAGCGTGTATATGCAAGCGAGCCTTGCGATCAGCTCCGCGAGTATATGCGGGATAAGATAAAACGAGATGGCATCACAAATATGAAGGTACTTGATGGCGAGGCACTCTGCCTTCCCTTTGAGGATGACACCTTTGATGTGGTTCTCAGCGGATATGTTGTAGGCGATTTCTATAATGAAGAAATCGCCGAGATGATTCGGGTCACGAAAAACGGCGGATGGATCATTGAGTGTAACGGAGACGATGAGTTTTGCCGCGATGCCCCGGATGAGGAAATGATATCTCGTGGCTTCGATTACTTTCATCACAAAAGTGTCGAAGGTGGGGATATCTACGACTATCGAAAGCAAGTAAAAAAGTGAGTGGGGGGTACACCTATGAAATATCAAATAGTTCCACTCGAGAGGTGCCACGTGCCGTTCGTTTCGGCTGTGTATGAAGAAAACATAGATATTCTGCACGGCGGTCAAGTTTCAACTGAGGAATGGGAAAAGTGCCTCATTTCTGAGAAGGATGCAACAGAAGAAAACTTTATTGTTATCATTGATGGTAACGATGTGGCTTGGCTGAAGCTTAACGGACTTGACACGGGTAACTTGTACGTATCAATGCTTGTAGTAGCGAAGGAATATCAGCGATGCGGAATCGGTTCTTTTGCAATGGACTTTGCCGAAAGCTTTGCACTGGATCTGTCAAAAAAATCGGTGGCACTTCTGACTACTGCAGACAACCTTGCGGCAATCAGCTTATATAAGAAACTTGGCTATCTCATATAAAGCGAAGTAAGATATACTACAGGTGATGGAGTCATCCGTGACGGGTACAAATTTGTGAAGAATGTGGAGGCAAACGATGAATATAAAACTCTTTATTGAAGACAATTATGATATGCGTCTTACAGACATACAGCATCTGGACAGCCACTTCGGTACAGAGATATACCTTATCACAACCGACATCGGAAAATACATTGCAAAAGTAATGCCGATGTGTATTGAAGTAGATAACGAAGGGCCTGTGACAGAATATCTTCGCGTATGCGGATTTAAAGTACCAAGGATTATCAAAAACTGTCGCGGAGAATATGTTACAAAGATATCAGAGCTTCAGCTTACGATTCAAAGCTATATTGAGGGCAAAGTGTTGTCGTTAAACAGTGCTCCCGATTGGTTTATTATACGCTCGGCTGAGTTTCTTGGTAAGACTGTAGTTTTTCTTAAAGACTACGGAGAGCTACCGTTAAGATTCGGCAAGGATTTCTTTTCTCCTGAAAATGCGAAGGAAAAGGCACGGCAATACATGGCTGAATCAGTAAAGCTTAAGGAGAACGGGGATTTTGAGACGGCTCTACTGTTTGATGAGCAGGTACGTCATCTTTTGAAGATCGCGGAACTTGGAATTGATACAGAAAAGCTCACCTATTCAGCATCCCACGGAGACTACCACATAGGTCAGGTGTTATTGCGTGACGGTGACTTGTCGGTTATCGACTGGAGCTCTGTTTGTAGGCTCCCTATCTGCCTTGAACTTGCAACATCATACGTTTTTGCAAGTCCCACCTGTGCCGACGGTACAATTGATGTCAAGGGGCTTAAAGGGTACATTCACGTATTTGAAAAGTATGCACATCTATCCGAATATGATATTAAGGCGATGCCGTACGTGCTGTATTTTTGGCACTGCATGTGCAATTACAGTCCATACGAATATGCTGATATGGCAGAAAGCTACAGACCTGTGGCGAGACTTATCCAAAAGATGCTTGCTTGGCTTTATGAACACGTGGATGAGCTTTTTGAAGACCTTAAATGACAAAATAACGCGCAAGAAGATATTCTCTTTTGCGAATAATTAAACACAAATCGCAAGAGCCGTCCGCATGGGCGGCTCTTTGCGTGGAAAGGAGGAAAACGTGTCTGATAACTGGGTAGTACAAAACCTTGAAAATGCCCTTGATACTTGGAATGATAAACTGTCGGAAATATGGACTCTGCTGTTGCAGTCACCCGAATCGTTCAAAGACGGAACTATATGGACGGTGATCGTAAATATACACGAAGCGGTTAAAGCGATTGGACTTGCGCTTCTTGTTCTCTTTTTTGTTGTGGGTGTAG
>JAZUBZ010000032.1:0-51168 GCA_045638805.1 Eubacteriales bacterium | reverse complement strand
CGAGAGTACGGAACAGCTCAACGGTGTACTGCCACATCTTGTCGAACCACTGAGGGCTCTCCTCGGGCTTACAGATAACGATCATCTCCTGCTTCTCGAACTGATGGATTCTGTAAACGCCTCTCTCCTCGATACCGTGAGCACCTTTCTCCTTACGGAAACAGGGAGAATAGCTGGTAAGAGTCTGAGGCAGACTTGCCTCATCGAGAGTAGTATCCATAAATCTACCGATCATAGAGTGCTCAGAGGTACCGATGAGGTAGAGATCCTCACCCTCGATCTTGTACATCATAGCGTCCATCTCAGCAAAGCTCATAACGCCTGTTACAACGCCGGAGCGGATCATGAAGGGAGGAACGCAATAGGTAAATCCGCGGTCGATCATGAAGTCACGTGCGTAGGAGATAACAGCGGAATGGAGACGTGCGATGTCACCCATAAGGTAGTAGAAGCCGTTACCTGCAACGCGGCGCGCGCCGTCAAGGTCAATACCGTCGAAGTATTCCATGATCTCGGTGTGGTAGGGGATCTCGAAATCGGGAGTGTAGGGCTCACCGTACTTTGTAACCTCAACGTTCTCACTGTCGTCACGACCGATCGGAACGGAGGGATCGATGATGTTGGGGAGAGTCATAAGGATGGTCTTGATTCTTTCAGCAAGCTCTGCTTCACGAGCCTCAGCCTCAGCAAGACGAGCGGACTGCTCGCTTACCTGACGCTTGATCTCCTCTGCCTCTTCTCTCTGACCCTTAGCCATAAGACCGCCGATCATCTTGGAGAGCTTGTTGCGGTTTGCGCGCATTTCGTCAGCGGCTCTCATTGTAGCTCTGTTTTCCTCGTCAAGAGCGATAACCTCGTCAACAAGGGGGAGCTTCTTATCCTGGAACTTATTTTTGATGTTCTGCTTTACAACATCGGGGTTTTCTCTGATAAATTTCATATCAAGCATGATTATATCCTCTAAAACTTTCGTTTATATTTATTTTATTTTGCCGCTTTCTTAAGCTTAGACTGCTCCTTAAGTCTCAGCTCCGTGTTAAGTATCTTCTTTCTCAGACGGATGGACTTAGGTGTTACCTCGATGAGCTCGTCGGATGAGATAAACTCGATTGCCTGCTCAAGGGAGAATACCTTGGGAGGAACGAGACGGAGTGCTTCGTCAGCACCTGATGAACGGATGGAGGTAAGATGCTTCTTTTTACATACGTTGAGGGCAATATCCTCCTGCTTGGGGCATTCTCCGACGATCATACCCTCGTAAACGGGAGTCTGTACGCCGATGAACATAACACCTCTGTCCTGGCTGTTAAACAGACCGTAGGAGGTGGACTCACCGTCCTCAGACGCGATAAGAGAGCCTGTGAAGCGAGTTGTAACCTCACCCTTATAAGGCTCGTAGCCGTCGAAGATGGAGTTGAGGATACCCTCACCGCGCGTATCAGTAAGGAATTCGGTTCTGTAACCGAAGAGACATCTTGCGGGGATGGAGTATTCGATCCTCATGCGGTTGCCTGTGAGATTCATTTCAAGAAGCTCGCCGCGACGCGCACTGAGCTTTTCAACGACAGCACCAACGTACTCGTTAGGTACGTCAACGGTGACCTTTTCCATAGGCTCGCACTTTACGCCGTCAATTTCTTTATAAAGCACACGGGGTGTGGAGCAGCAAAGCTCATATCCCTCGCGGCGCATGGTCTCGATAAGGATGGAGAGGTGCATTTCTCCACGGCCTGCAACCTTGAAGGAATCGGTGGTCTCGCCGTCCTCCACACGGAGGGAAACGTCCTTAAGTAATTCCTTGTAAAGACGGTCGCGGATCTGTCTTGTGGTAACGAATTTACCTTCTCTTCCCGCGAAAGGACTGTCATTGACGGAGAAGGTCATTTCCATGGTGGGCTCGCTTACCTTGACGAATTCAAGGGGAGCGGGGTCTGCGGGGGACGCGATGGTGTCACCTATGGTGATGTCGGAGGCACCTGAGAAGCAAACGATGTCACCAACCTTTGCCTCGGTAATCTCGCGGCGGGACAGACCGTCAAACTCGTAAAGAGTTACAAGCTTTGTCTTCTTGGGGGGAGCGTCGGGAGTGTGGTAATTGGTGATCACCGCATCCTCGCCCACGCGGGCAACGCCGCGCTCGATACGTCCGATACCGATTCGACCAACGTAATCGTTGTAGTCGATGGATGAAACGAGAAGCTGAAGGGGCTTTTCATCATCACCCTCGGGGGCGGGCATATATTCGATGATAGTCTTGAACAGGGGATCAAGGTCAACTCCCGGCTCATAGGGAGAAAGTGATGCGGTACCCGCTCTTCCCGAGCAGAATATCATGGGGGAGTCAAGCTGCTCGTCCGTTGCGTTAAGGTCGAGAAGAAGCTCGAGAACCTCTTCCTCTACCTCTTCAAGACGGGCATCGGGCTTGTCTATCTTGGTGATGACAACGATGATCTTGTGACCCATCTCCATTGCACGTCCGAGAACGAAGCGCGTCTGAGGCATGGGGCCCTCCGCGGCGTCAACAAGAAGGAGAACGCCGTTTACCATTTTGAGGATTCGCTCAACCTCACCGCCGAAGTCTGCGTGACCGGGGGTGTCAACGATATTGATCTTAACTCCGTCTCTTACAACGGAGGTGTTTTTTGCAAGAATGGTGATTCCGCGCTCGCGCTCAAGGTCACCTGAGTCCATAACGCGTTCACGTACTGTCTGGTTTTCGTGATATTCACCGCACTGCTTCAGCATTTCGTCAACGAGGGTAGTCTTACCGTGGTCAACGTGAGCAATGATGGCGATATTTCTGAGGTCTTCTCTTATCACTGTGTTCGCCTCTTCTCCTGAAGTTAATATTTTTAGGTATACTTTCACTTATACAACCTACATTATATCACAAAAAACACCTGTTGAAAAGGGGTTTGTGAAGTAAAATAAATTTTATTTACACGTGTAAATAAAATTTATTTTACTTCAAGTTATAAGTTATTAGTTATGAGTTTGGCTCCGCCAAACGTTATGAGAATATATTTCAAAAGAAATATATTCGTTTAGGTAACGAGGCGGAGCCGTTTTTGTCAATACTATAACTTGGAGTTGTCAACTTTGCTTTTTCTTTAAAGTAGTTACTGTTGACACCAACATTCTGCAAATTTCAGAACACTCTGTTGAGAAATTATCAAATTCTAATCGGTCGATACTGTGTGTCTCAAATAATAATTCAAGCCAATATTTACTTTCATTGCATTCTTTCAGTGCAATTTCGAATTTTGAAATAAAGTCTTTAGTGCTTTGGGCATATTGTGCCTCATGGATGTTTGCACCAACGGAAGTTCCTGCCCGTAGAAGTTGGTTGACCAAAATAGTTTCGGCGTTTTTTTGCTTTAGTCTTCGACATAAATAAACAATGTTTATTGCAAATTGCTTAGATTTTGTTCTTAAGATACTTTCATTCATCCTGGCATACCTATAACTGTTTCCTATAATTATAAGTACGGCTTCACCGTCGTTATAAGAACACTTTTTATAAAAAGTATTCGTAGAGTAAACGTTGCCAAAGGCAACTCATAACGCGGCGAAGCCGTACATAACTATAAACTTATAACTTAAATATTTCTCATATACTTCCACGTTGCCTCAAGTACAGGCGCCGCTTCCATTTTCTCCATGTATATGATAGGATGACGGGTGCGGTCGAATGCGTAGTGACCGTCGTCGGTGATAACAGGGGAGGGGATAATTTTGAACTCATACGCCTCGGGATTTGTAAGCACCGCGGGTGCGGCTACGTCGAAGAGAATTCTCTTCCAGAATCCGTTTACGTAGTAAGGCTCGCTACCATATCTGTCGGGAAGCTCATCGCGGAAGAAACGCGCTACGGGGGAGTCCCCGGGAAGCTCGCGGTTAAGATCCTCTCTTGTGATCTCAAGCACGCAGGTACCGTGGTCGTATGCAGGGAGTAAGATCAGCGGAATGTCAAGATTAAACAGATACTGAGCCGCCACGGGGTCCCACGCAAGATTGCATTCGCCAGCAAGCTCAGTGTCGTTTTCAACACAGGTTGCGCCAAGCCAGATAACTACCGTGTTTTCCTTGATAGAGGGATCAAGATAGAAGGCAGATGCAACGTTGGGACAGCATCCCGTAGCAAGAACGTAAATAAATTCGTCGGGGTTTTCCTTTGACGTGCGAATGATGTTTTGTACTGCTTCGCTGTCAACGGGCTCACCCGGCTGCATGGGACGTGTAGCACCTCTGTACGCGGGATATTTATCCTCTGCACCGCATACCTTAAGTACCTTCTTTATCTCAGCGTAGCTTGCCTCCATACCGTGGTTGTAGTCGCAAGCCGCACCCTTGCCGAAGGTGGATGCCTGAGCGGCTAAAAGCTCAAGCTTATCCTTAGCGCCGATACAGAAGGCGAGAGCGTACTGATCGTCCATCTCCATGCCCATGTCTGCGTCATGGATGACTTTCTTTATTCTGTCGCTGTGGATATCGTCTAAAATCTGCTGCATTGTCATGATATGTACCTCTTTCCCGGATATAGGTTGAATTATTCACAGTGCCCGTGTCAGCACTACAGGAGACTGTCACGGGCACCGGTATAAGAAGCAGTAGGATAAGTGATAAACTTCTTTAACGTATCGACTTTCCCTTACGTGTGTTGAAAACTGAAATGATCAATCGTTTGATGCTTCGATATTTTTAAGTATGTTGTTGATATTGCTGTTTACGATCTTGCTCTTGATGAAATACTTAGATGTGAGTGTATCAGCAGTTTCTTCTACGGCATATCTGTAAAGGTTGGTGATCTCGCCGAAAGAGTTCATGTCTGCACCCTTGTCAAGGATGGGGAGAAGATCGAAACGCTTGGTGGTGAAGATAATATCGATCATTTCCTTGGAATCAAAGTCCTTAACGGTGCGTCCCTTGAGAATGGTATCGTAGAATACGGGCTTGAAGTGCTTGTATCCGAGAGCTGCCATTGCCTCAAGAATTACGTCTGTCTTGTGAGGATCCTTGATGGATGCGGGAACGAAGATGTTTCTAAAGCCGTTGTAATGAGCGGCGGAAACGTAATCCTTCTGTGAGTCACTTCCCTTGGGGAAGGGGAGGATACCGAAGTTTACGTCAAGTGTACGAAGCTCAGCAGCGTTTGCGGTAGTTGTAAACATGAAGAGCATCTTTCCGTCTTCGAACATTTCATTTTCATTCTCGTAGCCGTACTTTTGCTCGAGGCTCTCATCGCGACCGCTTACCTCTCCGAGAAGATTTACAGTCTGAGAGTTGTCGCTGAAGATTTTAGCGAACTTGTCTGCTATCTCGAATATTTCAGTGGGGACGCTGTCTGCGTAGTAGGGCTTGCCGGTCTCGTCAAAAAGTGTGAGGGGTACGTCGTGTGACATGATGGTGGAGGGACCGTTGGGATTACCGTAGCGGTATGCACCGGAACCGTTAGCATTTTCGGGAACGCAAGCGGCAACCTCGAACATCTTATCCCATGTCCAGTCTCCGTCTCTTACGATGGAGTAAACGTCCTCAAGTCCGTAGTCCTCTGCAACCTGCTTGTTGAAAACGATACAGGAGCCGTCCTGATAGAAGGAGCTGATGATAGGACCATTGAGGAAGTAAAGTGAGCCCATAATACCGCAGTCGTCGAGGAGGCTGTCGGGCCACCATTCGCGATCGAAATCAAGTGTCTCAAAACTGCTCATGTCATAAAGACAATCGTGGATGAGCAGGTTCTGGCAGTGCATACCGTTTCCGTAGGATGCGTCGTACGCACCAACACCTGCAAGAACATCCTGCTTGATGTCTTCAACGGTAGCGCTGAGGTTGGGGTCAACGTTGACAGCCTGCTGGTTTACCCAGTCGATACCGAATGCATCCTCGATCTCGCGCTGTCTGAAATAATAAGCGTCGCTCATTACGTCACCGGTTTCTTCTTCCTTGGTAGGAGCTTCCCAGCCAATACCGAAGTTGGTAAAGGTCTTACCCTTAAGGTCGGTGTAGGCAGCAGACAGCTCGTCGATATACTCATCGATCTCACCCATGAGAGGGTCGGTGTCATCGGAACCGTTTTCGCCTGCGTCTGTGTCGGTGCCTGAGCTTGTGGAGACGGGCTGCTTCTCGTTGTCGGATGAACCACACGCCGCCATAAAGGGTACTACCATAAGAAGTACCAGTACAAGTGCTAATAATTTTTTCATGATTTTGTCCTTTCATAAAATGTCTGATTGTAAATTATACTACTTGTATCATACCACTATATATAATACCAAAAAACAATCGGAAAGTCAAGCGTTTTGAAATAATTGAAATTATGATTGACACTCCCTTATAAGTGTATTATAATATGAATATGGTAGCAATTTAACGGGAATTACAGAATACAGTATAGATTACATACGTTTTACGGAAGGAGAGCGGTTATGAGACGATTTTCTAAGACGGTATCTTTGATACTTTCGGCACTGTTGCTTGTGGGCAGTCTTGCTTCCTGTGGGTCATCGGGCGACGGTGGCGAGGCGGACGGTAGCGGAGCGGAAAGCACCTCTGCAGAGACGGTAGCAGGTGATGAGGGGTTCGTTAATTTTGATGCCCCCGAGATAGACGAATACGTGGATGATCTTGCCGCGACGTACGCTAAAAAAGGTGAGACCTTTACCTGGTGCGGAAACGAAGGCCAGGCACCTGAGGTAGAGGAGGATACTGGAGACCTTCGAAATGACGCGCTTTATTTCAGACAGCGTCAGCTTGAAGAGACATTTGAGCTTAACTGGGTCAATTACCGTCCTGCCCAAATAGCTGACTCACCTAACCAAGCTGTGTACGACTACGTAATGCAGGATGTGTATGCGGGGATAGGTGCTTATGACGTTTGCTACGGTACTACCATTGCCATAGCACAGCCTCTTTTTATGCATAACGCGCTGTCCGATCTCAGCGGATACAATTACGTTGACCTTGAAAGGGAATGGTGGACTCCGAATTTGATGGATATATACGGCATCGAAGGATCTATATATTTCCTGAACGGCGCCATTGTAACGTCAAACTATGAGGATACCTTCTGTATCGCCTTCAACAAGGAGATAGCGGCAGATTACGGCATCGACGGGCTTTACGATCTTGTGTACAGCAACGAGTGGACTTTTGATAAAATGTTCGAGGTTGCGTCCGTCATACCAAGTAACGCAAATAAGTCGGGCGTTTACCGCTTCGGTAACGCAGAGGGAATGACTACTCTCTACGCCCATGGCTACAGGGTGGGGAAATTCGACGAAAACGGTACCCCCTACGTTGACGAAAATCTTCCCTCAGAGTTTTTTGAGCTTTCCGAAAAATTTTCCGTTATATACGGAGACGAGACTATATCCGCTATATGTAAGGGCGGAAAGCAGGGACATTACGAATGGGTCATCGATAAATACGGCTACGATGATTTTAACGATATGTTTGCCGACGATCAGTTCCTGTTCTACTTCCTCAATACAGGTGAGGCGGCGGATCTGAGACGTCACGACGTGCAGTTCGGAATACTGCCGATCCCTAAGGGAAGCACATCACAGGAGAATTACATATCCCACACCTATATGTGGGGCGCGTCCAATGTTTTCGTGCCCAGGTCATCAAAGAATATAGAGCTGTCCGACGTAATGCTTGAAGGGCTTGCGGCGCTTGGTTACAAATACATCAAGCCTGCATACTACGATAAGATACTCAAGAGCCGTACTGTATACGACTACGAATCAAAGAGCATGATAGACATCGCGTTTGAGACCAAATCTTACGATATTATCGACTTCCTTGCCGTCGGCGGAAATATCAATATGGAAAGCGACATGGTCAGACTTATCAGAGGGGCTATTCAAGAGGATAACGACAGTTTTACCTCGAGATATTTCTTGAACGCAAGGATTGTTTCAAACAATATAAAGATGATAATGGATAATATCCATAAGGATCAGGCAAATTGATGCGGGAATGCTTAACTGTTGCGAAAGGTATATAAAACCAATGAAAAAGATAATTTCACTAATTTTACTGTGCGCTATGGTGTTAACCTTTGCATCTTCCTGCGCCAAGAACGATACAGAGGACGGTAAGATAACCGACACAGCGGCGACAGGCACGGATACAGCGGTAGCCATCGAGGAGGAAGATCCTCTAATTGACGATATCGAAGAGCATGTAGAGATACTTGCGGAAGAAAACAATTTTAAGGGCAAGACCTTCACCTGGATAGGAAACGGATATCAGGCTCCCGAAAAGGAAGAGGAGATCGGTGACGTACAGAGCGACGCGATGTACTTCCGACAGAGAGACATCGAAGAGCTTTTTGAGATAGACTGGAACAATTATATTCCCGCGGATCTTGAAGACAAGGGCCTTGACCCCATTACCGAGGCTGTGAGACAGGACGTTCTTGCAGGAGCAGAGGCATACGATGCGGGTTACGGCATGAGCTTTACCTGCTCGGCTCTGATTGCAGCAAACTGCCTTATGGATATGTCTGAGTTTACGACGGTCGATCTCGATATGCCATGGTGGACGCAGAGCCTCAGAGACACTTACAGCATAGCGGGCGCGCTGTACCTGCTTAACGGCCCTATCCTCACCTGCCACTATCAGGACGCGGCAAGCGTGCTGTTCAATAAGGTAGTAGCCGAGGATTACGGTATCGACGGACTTTATGATCTTGTAAAGAACGGCGAGTGGACATTTGATAAGATGTTTGAGATAGCCTCCGTAATTCCGGAGAATATAGGCGGATCGGGTGCATATCGGTTCGGTGACCCGGATGCTGTGTCCATGCTGATAGCTCAGGGAATAACTCTCACCAAGTTCGACGAAAACGGTGTGCCTTACGTTGAGAATGCCATTGACAAGACGATCGTTGATATCGCCGACAGATATTGCAGAATATTCGGTGACGATACTTTGACGGTTAATACCAAAGGCTCCTTTGCAGGATCAAATTATGAGAACTTCGAGGAAAAGTATGGCTACGACAGATATGAGGATATGTTTGCCGACGATAGGATACTGTTTCTCTTCATTCCCACAGACGAGGCTGCTTGGCTGAGAATACATGAGGTTCAGTTCGGTATCCTTCCCATGCCAAAGGCAAGCGTGAGTCAGGAAAATTACATATCATATGCAACTCCCGTCAGCGCATTTGACGTGTTTACTCCCAAGACCACAAAGGATCCGGCAGTTACCGACGTGATACTTGAGGCTATGGCGGCGCTGGGGTATAAGTACTTCAAACCCGTATTTTACGATACCATGCTTAAAAGCAGAATGGTTTACGACTATGAATCCAAGGATATGGTTGATATCATATTCAATACCAAGCGTCACGATATGATCAATATGTTCGATGAGGGGACGAGCATCAACGGCCCCGGATCAATAGTACGTCTTTTCAACGGCGCGATCCAGGAGAACAGTGAGGGACTTGCGTCAAGGTTCTTTATACAAAGTAAGATAGTCAATGCAAACATCCGAGAGATATTCGCTAATTTAGAGGCGGACAGAGACAGATAAACATCCCCCCCCCTGTATATATGCTTTTTGCACATATACAGGGGGAGCTTTTTGTGCACTTGGCCGATAATACTTTTGACGTAATAATATTTGAGACAGTACCCTTTAAAACATTTCTATATTATGATATAATATAAGATGTGATGCCGAAGCGGAGTTTTTGCTTCGGATATGATATTATTAAAAGGAGTGGAAAAAATGCTTAAGAAAATTTTGTCACTGCTTCTCGTCGTTCTTATGGTAGCTCCCGCTATCGTGGCATGCGGCAACGATACAAGCAATGATCCTAAGAACACCATCAACTACGAAACTGACGACGCAGTCGGTGGCGACGGTGAAGATGAAGATCCCCTTATCGGAGAAATCGACGAGCACATTGACGAGCTTGCAAGCCAGTTCAGCTTCAAGGGAAAGACATTCACCTGGATGGGTCCCAACGGTTGGCAGTCTCCTGAAAAGGATGAGGAAACAGGCGATGCTGTTTCTGATGCAATGTACTTCAGACAGAGAGAGATTGAGGACGCTTTCGGTCTTAAGTGGGTCAATAACAAGGCGGAGATGGTAGACGCTGCTGATGGCGCAAGCCCTGCTATCGAGCTCATCAAGCAGGACGTTATGGCAGGTACAGGCGCTTATGACGGAGCGTACGGATTCAATATGCACACCCAGGTCCTTCTCATCAACGACTGCCTCATGAACCTTACCGATTTCACTACCGTGGATCTTGACCGCGAGTGGTGGTACAGCGGTATGAGAGAAAATCTCAGCATAGGCGGAGAGCTTTATTTTCTTACAGGTCCTATAGTAACAGCTTACTATCAGGATACCATGAGTATTGTGTACAACAAGCAGGTTGCTGAGGACTACGGTATTGAAGGTCTTTACGATATCGTAAAGGATGGCGAGTGGACCTTTGATAAGATGATTGAGGTGGCGGGTGCTGTTCCCGAAAACGCAAACGGCTCAGGCGCATACAGATTTGCCGATGCGGACGGTGTGTCTACCGTTTTGGCACACGGATATACAATAACCGAGTTTGACGAAAACGGAAACCCCCGTGTTCCCGATACTCTTTCACAGGATGTTGTTGACCTTGCTGACAAATACAGCCGTATTTACAGTGATGATACTCAGACCGTAAATTTAAAGGGCAGAGGCAGCGGTAAATCCGAAAACATTGAGGAAAAGTACGGATATGAAGACATGCAGAGCATGTTTGCAGACGGAAAGATCCTTTTCCTCTTTATTCCTACAGACGAGGCAGCTTGGCTGCGTAATAAGGACGTAAACTTCGGCTTCCTTCCCATTCCTAAGGGAAGCGCATCTCAGGAGGATTACGTCTCTTACGGTACAGCACGCAGTGCGTTTAACGTATTCGTTCCCAAGTCTGCAAAGAATGCGCAGATGACTGACGTCGTTTTTGAAGCTATGGCAGCTCTCGGCTACAAGTATTTCAAGTCCACCTGCTACGACAATATGCTGAAGAGCCGTTCTGTCAAGGACTTTGAGTCCAAGGATATGCTGGATATCATATTTGCAACGAAGAAGTATGACATCATAAACGTTGTCGATAAGGGTGCCAGCACCAGCGGCGACGGTGAACTCGTAACACTTTACAATACTGCAATTGAGGAGACAAGCGGAAACTTTGTTTCCAGATACTTCATCACCAGCAAAATCGTAAATGCTAATATTAAGAGTATTCTCGGTAACATTGCAGCAGACGTAGATAAATAAAATTCAGATAGTACATATCGGATATCGCAGAGGAAACTCTGCGATATCTTTTTTACAAGAATAGATACACTTTACACGAAAACACTTGTAATATTATATAAACTTATGTTATAATACATAAAGAATAGGGGGAAATCCCTCTCAAATAAAAAAGGAGAAAATTATATGGCAAAAAAACTATTTGCGTTGATTCTCGTCATTCTCATGATACTTCCGGCTATTGTGTCATGCGGCGGGAAAACAGAAAAGCCGAGCAGCGGCATCAATTATGATGAAACAGGAAACAATGAGGGGAGCGTAGGTGACGCGGAAGACGATCCGCTGGTTTCTATCATTAATGATCACGTTGCTGATATCGCATCGCAGGTTAACTTTAAAGGTAAAACTTTTACATGGCTCGGACCTGACGGATGGCAGGCTCCTGAAAAGGACGAAGAGACGGGCGATGCCGTTTCCGATGCTATGTACTTCAGACAGCGTGAGATCGAGGATGCTTTTGGTATTACATGGGTAAACAACAGAGCACGTACATCAGGTGTAGGTGATACTTCAAGCCCTACCGTTGATATGATCAAGCAGGACGTTATGGCAGGTACGGGTGCGTATGATGCGGCGTATGCGGGAAATATGCACACACAGCAGCTTCTTATTAACAATTCCCTTATGAACCTGACAGATTTTACCACAATGGATCTTGAGAACGAATGGTGGCCTCAGGACCTTCAGGGTTCTCTTTCCATCGGCGGTGAGCTTTACTTCCTTACAGGTCCCATCGTTACTACGTTCTATACTGACGCAAAGTGCATGGTTTTCAACAAGCAGGTCGCAGAGGATTACGGTATTGAGGGCCTGTACGATATCGTTAGGGACGGAAACTGGACGTTTGATAAGATGATCGAGGTCGCAAGTGTTATTCCCGATAACGCAAACGGTGCAGGTGCATACCGCTATGCAAGTGCACACGGTGTTGCTATAACCATCGCTCACGGCTACACTTTGACAGATTTTGATGAAAACGGAAATCCGTTTATTCCCGAAAATGTCCCCCAGGGAATAGTTGATATGGCTGATAAATACAGCGCTATTTTCAGTGACGATGCTCAGTCTGTAAATCTCAAGGGCTTTATTAGTAATAATTACGAAAACTTTGAGGAAAAGTACGGCTACGAAGGCGTTGGTGAAATGTTTGAGGACGATAAGATCCTCTTTAACTTCACAGATACCGCCGGTGTTGCCTCACTTCGTCTGCGTGACGTTGACTTTGGTGTTCTTCCCATGCCTAAGGGATATGATACTATGGAAAATTATATTTCCTACGGTTCCGGTCAGAACGTATTTGTTCCCAAGTCTGCAAAAAATCCCCAGATGACAGACACTGTTTTTGAGGTAATGGCGGCTCTCGGATACAAGTATTTCAAACCTACTTGCTACGATAATATGCTTAAGAGCAGAAGCGTTAAGGACTTTGAATCCAAGGATATGCTTGATATCATCTTTTCTACTAAGAAGTATGATATCATCGACGTCGTAGACAAGGGTGCAACCATCAACGGCGACGGTCAGATCGTTACTCTTTTCAATGGAGCTGTTCAGGAATCCAGCGATAGCTTTGTTTCAAGATATTTCCTCAACAGTAAGATGGTGAATGCAAGTATTAAACAGATACTTGCGAATATAGCGGCAGATATTGATGACTGATAGGTCTCAACTAAAAAAGCACTTCAGATTTTCTGAAGTGCTTTTTTGATGTTGTTTTACTTGATTAGCCCAGGTTAGCAGAGCCGCCCTTAGCCATAGTACGTGCAACTTCAACACCGTCAAGCTCCTGAACGGACTTGTTCTGCTGAATTGCAAGGTATGCGGCAACACCTGCAGCCTCACCGATCTGGTTGAGGTTGACCATTACGCGGAGCGCGCCGAATGAGGAAGCGTCAGCGTTGATCATACGACCTGCAGCAATGATGTTGTGATACTTCTCCTGAACGAGAGTCTTGAAGGGGAGCTGATAGAACGTAGGCATGGGGCCGTCTGTGGGAAGACCCTGCTCAGCTCTCCAGTTACCGTTGCGGATATTACCGTAGGAGTCCTCAACGGAATAGGTTCCGTCAAGTCTTAAGAACTTGATACCTTCCTTGTCGTGGTGAGCGTCTACGTTGTAGGTACCGCGGAGGATACAGTCGTCGTAGCTCTTACCCATGAGAAGGTCAAAGGAATTTGCCTGATGAATGGTGTTGTAGTGATATGTATCACGAACACCGATGTAAGAACAGTCTCCGACGATAGAATATGTCTCGTTCGGGTCACCGTACTTTCTGAGAAGCTTGTTTACAACGCGCATCTTCTTTCTGCCTTCGATCTCAGCCCTTGTAAGATCGTCTGCCACAGCGCAGTTAACGTTGAATACGTGAGTGTTAGCTCTCATCTTAATGTTCTTGTGACCGGGAATCTTTACAGCCCAACCCCAGTCTCTGTCGATACCGAACTCATCTACGTGCTCGTTAAGAAGATGTGTTACGGCATCGGAGCCGATGATCTTGCATCTTCTTACGATCTCGCTGTCGTCTCCCTGATGAAGGAATACGTATGAAGGAGGCTGCATAGACTCGTTCTCAAATCTCTTGATACCAAGATCACGGCAAAGGTCACCGTCACCTGTAGCGTCGATAAAGAACTTAGCCTTGATAGCACCACGACCGTCCTTGTTCTCAACGAAGATCGCCTTGATGTCGTCTCCGTCAGTTGCGATACCTGCATAGTATGTATGGAGGTAGATCTTAACTCCGCACTCCTGAAGCATATCATCAAGCACACACTTAAGCTCAACGGGATTGAACACGTGAGACTTTGCATCGTCTGCACCGTAAACGGTGTGATCTACCTCGTCAAATCGGCTAAGTGTCTCCTCGGTAAGGCCGGAGATTACCTGTGTCTTAAAGTCTGTTGAAAAGAATGTATGCCAAAGACCAACGAGGCCGTTTGCAGCAACTCCGCCAAAGCTGTTCTGACACTCAACGATAACTACCTTTGCGCCAAGTCTCGCAGCGCGTACTGCAGCAAATACACCTGTTGCGGAACCGCCGACAACACAAACGTCCGCTTCATAAATTACAGGAACCTGCTTGGGGGATTCAGTAATAAATACCATATTTACCTCCGTTCAGCAAATAGCTGATACTAAATATTCTGACTTTATTATATCATAAAGTTTTTACTCTGTATATGTTTTTACGTAAATTTCCCGTAAAACATACGATTTCGTGAGTTTTACCGCGAAAGCAGGGAAAACTTCAATAAAACTGTTTACTTTCACTTACAGATAAGGATGAAAAGCCTTAGTCAAGGTTAGCGGAACCGCCGCGCGCCAATGTACGTGCGACTTCAACCCCGTCAAGCTCCTGTACGGACTTGTTCTGATGAACAGCAAGATATGCCGCAACGCCTGCCGCCTCGCCGATCTGGTTTAAGTTACACATAACGCGGAGCGCACCGAATGCGGTGGGATCGGCATTGATCATACGTCCTGCCGCGATGAAGTTCTTTACTTTTTCTGGCACGAGAGTCTTGAAGGGAAGAGAATAGTAGGTGGGCATGACCACGTCTGTGGGAAGTCCGTTTTCTTCTCGCCAGTTACCGTTAAAGTGGCGTCCCTGAGGATCCATTCTGTGGTACGTACCGTCAAGCTCCATGAAGGTGGTGCCGTCAATCTCGTTCTGAACGTCTCCTGAATATGTACCGTTCAGGATGTTGTCTTCGTATCGTGTACCGGTGAAGAGAGGAATGTACTCAGCCTGATACTTGGTTTTGTAATGGAAGGTGTCGCGGATGCCGATGTATGACGCATCCTTCAGCGCGGAATATTTTTCTCCCGGAATACCGTACTTTCTCATTGCCTTGACCATCTTGGTCATCTTCTGGCGTCCGATGATCTCAGCCTTGGTAAGCTCGTCTGCAACGGCGCAGTTTACGTAGAATACGTGAGTGTCAACACGGAACTTTATGTTTCTGTGGCCGGGGATATCGTTGCACCAGCCGTGATCAAGCTCAACGCCGAATTCCTCACGGTGAGCGTTAAGAACACCGCCTGCCCATTCCTCAATGATCTCTCCCGTTATGGGGTCAGCAGCGCCGTCAGCGCCCTGCATAAGGAATACGTATGAGGGAGGCTGAAGCTTGCCGTTGGTATATCTCTCGATACCTAAGTCGCGGCAAAGGTCGCCGTCGCCGGTAGCGTCAATGAAGAATTTAGCTTTGATGGCGCCGCGGCCGTCCTTATTCTCAACGAAAACAGCCTGCACCTCGTCATCCTCCGTCGCAAGACCTGCGTAGAAGGTGTGAAGATAAGTTTTGACTCCCGCTTCTTCAAGCATCAAGTCAAGCTCACACTTCATCTCAACGGGATTGAAAATGTAGGAGTCAACACCGCCGCCTCTGTAATCCATAGGATCAAGACGGTTTACAGCCTCGTAGGAAAGACCGGCGATGATCTGCTTCTTGCCGTCAGTAGACCAAAATGAATGCCAAACGGGCATAAAGCCGTTGGTAGCGTTGCCTCCGAAGCTGTTCATGCGCTCGACGATAACTACCTTTGCGCCGAGTCTTGCTGCGCGAATAGCCGCAAAAACACCTGTTGCTGAGCCTCCAAGGACACAAACGTCAGCCTCGTATATAACGGGTACCTGGCGGGGAGATTCGTTAATAAATGTCATAGTTACCTCCGTGAATTAATGATTATATTTAAGATTAATAATTAAACGCACATAATATCCGTATGATTCTATTGTATCATATTTTGTTCAGTTTGCAAGTGGGAAAAAGAAAAAAATAACACAAGAGAAAAAATAGAAGCGGTAAAAAAAGAGATCCTTCGCCGCCGCCGGCTGCGGACCACTCAGGATGACACGAATAAAGTACATGAAAAACATAAGTTTTTTCTTTCGCGCTATTCACCGTGTCATTCTGAGCGAAGCGTTAGCGGAGTCGAAGAATCTCACTCTGAACAACTTCTTACAAAGAAAAAATGCTACAGAGGCACAAAATTTGTGTTTCTATAGCATTTCTTTTTTTAGAAAGCCTTTATTTTACAGGCTATTTGGGTTTGGACTTTTTTACAACCCCTATGGATAATCTAAAACTTACTTTGCGATGCTTTCAAGAATACTCTTGATGTTGCGGTTAACAAGCTTAGACTGGAGGAAGTACTGAGAAGCGAGGTTGCCGTTGGACTCCTGGATAGCTTCCTTATGGATCTTAACGATGGTACTGTCAGTGTTTGTATCACCGTCGGGAGCGATAAAGTCGATGATATCGTATGTCTTTGTCTGGAAGATGATATCAAGCATATCCTTAGACTCAAAGTCCTTAACGCTTCTGCCCTTAAGAATGGTGTCGTAAAGAGCGGGCTTGATGTATCTCTCGCCGAGAGCAGCCATAGCCTCGAGAACTACGTCAGTAACAGCGGGATCCTTGGTTGTCTTGGGAATGAATACGTTGAATGCACTCCAAGGCTCAACGTAGGAAATGAAGTCTTCCTGAGTGTCGCTACCCTTGGGAAGGGGAAGGATACCGAAGTCAACCTCAAGCTTACGGAGCTCAGCAGCATCACCTGTGTTTACGAAGTAGAAGAGAACCTTGTCGTCATCGAACATCTCGCTGGCACCTTCATATCCGTCGTACTTTTCAGGGAAGCTCTCGCCACCACCGTTGAGGCGGAGACCCTTGGTGTGTACGGTCTGAGTGTCATCGCTGAAGATGGGGCTGAACTTGTCAGCAAGTGCGGACAGCTCTGTGGGGAGAGAGTCTGCGATGAAGGGAGCGCCGTTAGCGTCATACTGTGTAACCTTGAAGCCACAAGCAAAGAGAGTAGCCATACCGTTGGGATACATGTATCTGTATGCACCGGCACCGTTTGCATTCTCGGGAATTGCATTTGCGATCTCGATCATCTTGTCGTATGTCCACTCGTTGTCTCTTACGAGCTGGTAAAGATCCTCGATACCGTAGTCGTCAGCAACCTGCTTGTTGAATACTACACAGTGAGTATCGGTGTAGTTGGAGGAAACGATAGGACCGTTGAGGAAGTATACCGCACCGTTGATGTGGTATGTATCACGAAGGGCAGCGGGCCACCATTCGCGCTCGAAGTCAACAACAGTGTATTCGCTTGCGTCAGCGAGTGAGTCGTTTCTGAAGAGGGGGCCTGCAACTGCAACGGGAGTACCGTAACCTGCGTCGTAAGCCTTAGAGCCTGCGAGTACGTCCTGATTTACAGCGTCAACAACTGCGTGACCGGTAGCACCCTCAACCTGCTCGGGGATGTAGTCAGTCCAGTCAAGACCGAACTTGTCTTCGATGTCGCGGCTTCTGAAGTAGAAAGCGTCCTTCTGAACGTCACCTGTCTCACCGTCGGAATCGGGATCGGGAGCCTGAGCGCCACCACCGATATATACGAAGGACTTACCGTTCAGTTTGTGTGCGAGTGCGAGCTCGTCGATGTACTCGTCGATCTCAGCGTTCTTCTCAGCGTAGGGATCGTCATCGCCAATTGCATCCTGAGTACCGTAGTCGGGACGATTACCCTCGTCGTCCTTGCCGGTATCCTTGTCACCGCAGGAAACGATGAGCGGAACTACCATAAGAAGAACGAGCATTAAAGCTATCAGTTTCTTAATCATCTGATATCTCTCCTTATAAAAAAATTATTCAAACGGTTTGCCGACGGGTCATTAAGACTCGAGAGGGCATACCATTCACAAGAATTATACCACAACTCAACCCCGCTTGGCAAGAGTGACACAGAGGGCGAAATGTATTTCTGCATTATGCACAAAAATATAGTTTTCAAATTGTGCAATAAAACGATAGGAATTAACGTGCGGAGATGTTAATAATCCCGCTCTGTAAACCGTTCCTGATGTATAAATCAAAGAAAATCAGAGACCTGCTATAGGCAAGTCTCTGATGATTTTTGCGCTTACGGATGTATAATTAAAACTTAAAGTGAATTAATCACTTTGAACATTTCGTCGAGTATGGGACGGGGGGACAGTCTGTCCATATGGATGATCTCGTGTCTCGTTCTGTCGTAGGAATAGTGGCGGTCATCGGCAAAAATGGGGGCGGGCATAAAGCGGAACTCAAACGCTTCGGGCATGGTCAGCACCGCGGGGCCTGCCATATCCCATATAACGTGCTCGAAATCGGGCTTACCGTGATATTCGAAGGGAAGTGTATCACGGAAAAACTTACAAGCGTCGGAGTCTCCAGGGAGCTTTTCGCGCATTTCCTCACCCGTGGTCTTAAGCTGAATGGTGCCGCCGTCGCCTCTGCTGCACGCAGGGAGCTGAATGAGATTGACTCCGCTGTTCATAAGGATCTGTCCTGCGGCGTAGTCACCCCAAAGGTTACACTCGTCAATGGTACTGTCCCAGTCGAGGCAGTTTCCGCCCAGCCAAATGACGCATATCTTATCCTTTATGGTGGGGTCAAGCATTATGGCGGATGTGATATTGGTCACGGGACCTGTCGCTAAGATGTATACTATCTCTCCCGCCTCGTGTACGTGACGGATGATACCTCTTGAAGCATCAGTGTCAACAGGTCGGAAGAGCGGCCAGTCTTCGTTGATACGTGTGGTGGCGCCTCTGTATACCGGACAGATACCCTCACAGTGTGTCATTTTCATAACGCGGAAGAATTCCTCGTAGGATTCCTCCATCCCGCGGGCGAGGTCACCGTTGTCTCCACAGTGATAGTGCTCTGCTGTCATGGCAAGAAGCTCAAACTTGTCCCTTCTTCCGAAAACGTATGCTACCGCATACTGATCGTCCATTTCGTTTGCGGTGTCGCAGTCAAGGATGACCTTTTTTCTGCGCGGGGACTTAATGTCATCAAGTACTTCTCTGATGTTCATGCGTTTCTCCTTTGCTTGGGGAATATGTTGTAACGTTAAAAACGTAAAGTAACGGTCAAAGCTATTCTTCAGAGTACTGTCGTACCCTCTCCGGCACAAACACATTTGCCTGTAGCAATGTGTTCGTGCCACCTCTCCCGAAGTGAGAGGCATATGTTGTGTACTCTCACTGTTTGTACGCAGATGTTTCGTAAGGCTCTACCTGGGGGAGAGCTGTCACCGCACATGAATGTGTCGGTGACTGAGAGGGGAACTTATTTTCTGCCTTTTTTCTTTTTCTTCTTCTTTTTGGAAACTTTTTTGCCGCTCTCGATCTTGGTACAAACAGAATTTATCAAGCCCGCAAGGTTCATTATATCCTTCGGAAGAGCGTGGCGGTATCTTTCAACGATACCCGTAAGACGGGCGAGAGCAGCCTGCAATTTTTCGTATGACGCGCTGTTACGGCGTACCTTTTCCACCTTCGTCTTTGATACGCGGACGATTTCGCCGCGGGCGGTACACTCACCCGTTATAAGGTCAAATTCGTCTCCGCTGTATGGCGCCTCAGCGGGTATGCCGTAGCGGTTCGTGATAAGCTCGGCAAAGCCCTCGCACACCTTGTCGTCACCGTGGTTGACGAATACCTTCGAGGGAGGCGT
The DNA here is from genome assembly GCA_045638805.1 of Eubacteriales bacterium. GTDB lineage: Bacteria > Bacillota > Clostridia > Oscillospirales > CAG-272 > RUG11130. The sequence goes on along the minus strand of JAZUBZ010000032.1, from coordinate 31,332 downwards.
CTTCATGCTGCTAAGCCATCCTGCCAGCATATCGCGGTCAGCGTGTCCGCTGATTCCCGCGAGGGTCTCAACGTGCGCCTTTACCGCTATCTCTTCGGAAAAAAGCTTTACAAACGGCTCGCGGTTTATGATACGTCTGCCGAGAGTTCCCTCGGACTGATAGCCGACGAACAGTATCGTACATTCGGGCCTCCACAGATTGTGCTTCAGGTGGTGGCGGATACGTCCCGCTTCGCACATTCCCGATGCAGAGATTATCACCTTAGGCTCAGTGTCGAAATTGACCGCTTTGGAATCATCCGATGTAATGGAAAGACGAAGACCCTTGAAAGTGAGAGGATTTATTCCGCTTTCCACGATTTTTAAGGTTTCGCTGTCATAATATGATGTAAGTCCGGCAGTGTTGGAGTAGATGTTCGTTGCCTCTACAGCAAGCGGACTGTCAACGTATACGGGAAAATCTCCGTGTCCCTTGATAAGCCCGTCAGCCTTTATCTGTCTGATGAGATAAAGCAACTCCTGAGTCCTTCCCACCGCAAATGCGGGGATAACAAGGTTTCCGCCACGGTCCAAGGTCTCCTGTATGATTCGTGTCAGCTGAGATACGTAGTCGGGACGTTCGCCGTGGAGTCTGTCACCGTAGGTGGACTCGATTATCACGTAGTCGGCGTCGGGGGGAGACTGAGGGTCGCGGATAAGGGGACGGTCTACGTTTCCCAGGTCGCCCGAGAAGAGCAGTTTCTTTGTAATACCGTCCTCGGTCACCTCAAGAAGGATGCTTGACGAGCCCATAAGATGTCCCGCGTCGTAAAACGTCACGTTTATTCCGTCACATACGGAAACGGTCTTGCCGTAGGGGGTGGGGGAGAATTGCTTCAGCGTTTTTTCAACGTCAGCCATGGTATAAAGAGGAACGTACGGCTCGCCGCCTGCACGCGAGGCTTTTCTGTTACGCCATTCAGCTTCGCTTTCCTGAATGTGAGCGGAGTCGCGCATCATGATGTTGCAAAGGCTGTATGTTGCCTCCGTTGAGAAAATATCTCCCTTAAAGCCACGGGCTGTCAGAGCAGGGATGTTTCCCGAGTGGTCAATGTGAGCATGAGTCAGGCATACCGCATCGATGTCTGCGGGAGAAAACGGAATATCACAGTTTACGTAGGTGTCTGCCCCCTGTTCCATACCGCAATCGATAACGATGCGGCGGCCGCAGGCTTCAAGAAGCGTACACGATCCAGTGACTTCGTGTGCGGCGCCGATGAATGTCAGCTTCATAGTCATTTCCTTTCTGTAATTTGTATTATAATGAAAACGGTCAGTCCGTTGCGGAACACATATCTTCTGCACTTCAATTATATAATTATACACGTGTTTTTTCAAGTATATTTCACAAATTACAAAGAAATTTTTTTAAATACTTGAAAGAAATGACAAAGTGTGTTATACTTGCCACATAGTGAAAAAACTTGGAGGACTTATGTTAAACAATACCGCATATAAATTAAAGCATGACAAAAAGCTGAGAGTTGCTTATTTCGGCGGCTCTGTTACGGAGGGCGCAGGCTCATCAGATCCTACAAAGACTTGCTACCGCGCAATGACTACAGCCTGGCTTAAGGAGAAATATCCGGATGCTGAGGTCACCGAGATATATGCCGCTATCGGCGGCACGGGAACGAGCTTTGGAATCTTCCGTCAGAGACAGGACGTTATCTCCGAGTCGCCCGACCTTATCTTTATCGAGTTCGCGGTAAACGATTTCGGTGATTCATATGAGAGAGTGCTTCCCCAAATCGAGTCCATGCTCCGCCAAATAAGACGCGAGCTGCCGAGTGCGGACGCGGTCGTGCTTATCTCCACCGCGCTTATGGTCATCGAACACATCGAGGCAGGCGGCACATTTGAAACGAGAGACGCTCACGTGAAGGCGGCAAAACACTACGGTGTGCCTGCAATCGATTTCGGAAACGCTCTTTACGAGAGAGTAAAGGCTGAGGGTGTTCCTTATTCCGCATACGCTCCCGACGAGCTCCATCCCGGCGACAACGGATACGCTGTCATGACTGAGTATCTTATCGGAGAGCTTGAGGGTCTTCTTGACGTGTGTCCCGAAGCTCTCGTGCCCCATGAGATGCCCGAGAAGCTCACGGAGAGAGCAAGTGAGGTGGGGGACATCATTCCCGCAGATCAGCTTCGTTCCCTTGAGATGAAGGGTGGGTTCTACTACAATCCCGAGCCCAACGACCGTTTCGGCGGCTTTATCGAGACTACCTGCGGAGGCGCTGAGTTTACGTTCAAGTTTACCGGTATAGGCGTTGGCTTCTATCGCGTAGGAGGAGACTGCGGAGCAGATCTTCTCGTCAGCATCGACGGCGGAGATTTCGTTATAAACGAAACGTGGGATAAGTATGTCCGTTCATTCCATCGGTTAGGCGCGGCAGTTGTCACCAAGGATCTTCCTTACGGAGAGCATACCGTTACCGTTAAGGCACCTGAGTCCGACGACATCCGTGTGCGTATCGGCGGCGTGTTCGTTTGCTGAGTCCATAAGAAATAAATAATACGTAAAAGGGTTGTCCCGTGTGGACAGCCCTTTTTAAGTATATCGGCATACCAAAACGCAAAAAACTTCAAAAAATCCCTTGACATCGTAAAAGTGAAGTGCTATAATAACTTCATCTTATTTAAATGCGCAGATGGAATTATTTGTTTTCTTTACTTCATTTGCAGAGAGCCGACGGTGGGTGTGAGTCGGTATGAGTGGAAAATAAAGCCTCGTTCCGGAGCAGAGCCGCAGAAACGAAGTAAGCGGCTACGGAGTGTCCCGTTATCATGACAAAAAGCTTGCCTGAGCTTTCAAGAGTTGACCGTTTTTTTGTAACGGTAAACAGGGTGGTACCGCGAAGTTTTTTCGTCCCTGAAGTCGCATGGCGATTTCGGGGCTTTTGTATTTTAGTCACCGTTCAGGCAGTAATAAAGAAAGGCTTGGCCATAAACATGAAAAACATAAGAATTGCAGAAACCACACTTTGCCGTGAGGATAGAAGCTTTACCTTTAAGGAAAAGCTTGAGATCATAAGACAGCTTGACAAGATGAAGTGTGACATTATTGAAATTCCCGAAATAAAGAATCCCAGAACAGATATACTTCTCGTGCGTACCGCGTCCTCCTTTGTTAAATACAGTACACTTTCCGTTGCGGCGGGAAGTACTTCCGAAAGCATCGAAAATGCGGCGGCGGCTCTCAGCGCGGCGGCAAAGGGACGCATCAGGATCGAGCTTCCTACGTCTCCCGTAGGCATGGAGTATTTCATGCATAAGAAGCCCGACCGCATGATCGAGTGGGCAAAGAGTGCAGTCGCAAAGGCGAAGTCACTTTGTTCTGAAGTTGAGTTCTGTGCGGTAGACGCTACCCGCGCTGAGGGAGACTTCCTTGAGACTATAGTAAAGGCGGCAGTAGAGGCAGGTGCCGACTCTGTTTCCGTATGTGACAGCGCTGCGGGTATGCTTCCCGACGACTTCGCGAAGTTTGCGGAAAGCGTTTGTGCGTATGCGGGAGTTCCCGTGTGCGTTTCCTGCTCTGACAAGAACGGACTTGCCGCTGCTGAGGCTATCATGGCAGTAAGAAGCGGAGCACGCGGAGTAAAGACCTCCATCGGCGGTGACACCGTTTCCACAGAGATATTCGCGGGTATGGTAAAGAACTGCGGCGACAGCTACTCATTCTCCTGCTCTCTCGCTTATACAGAGCTCCACCGTATCACAGCACAGATAAACCGTATTTGCGGCGGTGCGAAGGACGAAAAGAACACACTCTCCGTGGCATCAACACTTGAGGACAGCATCCACCTTGATGCAAAGGACGATGTCCTTGCAGTGGCGGCGGCTGTGTCAAAGCTGGGCTTTGACCTTTCCGAGGAGGATTTGGGAAAAGTTCACGAGGAGGTATGCCGCGTTGCTGAGCGCAAGGTGGTAGGTGCAGTTGAGCTTGACGCCATCGTTGCAAGCGTTGCACTTCAGGTACCTGACTCATACAAGCTTGAAAGCTACGTTATCAATAACGGTAATATTATTACGTCTTCTGCACAGATCACTCTTACACGTGACGGAAAGACTCTCTCCGGTATCGCTATGGGAGACGGTCCTATCGACGCGGCATTCGTTGCCATCGAGCAGATCATCGGCTACAAGTACGAGCTTGACGACTTCCGCATCGAGTCCGTTACCGAGGGTAAGGAGGCTATGGGTTCAGCGGTAGTAAAGCTCCGCTTTGACGGTAAACTCTATTCCGGTAACGGTATATCAACAGACATCATCGGAGCAAGTATCCGTGCGTATATCAGTGCTGTAAACAAGATAGTTTATGATGAGCAGGGCGCATAAGGGGGAGCGGAAAAATGAAACTTTCATTTTCAACCAAGGGCTGGCATAACAGCACATTTGAAGATTTTTGCGACGTAGCGGAAAGCATGCGCTTCGGCGGAATCGAGCTTCACAACATCGGAAACAAGCTGTTCACCGATAAAAACGGCGCGTTCCACGATTATTCTGCCGCGTCCACTCTCCGTCTGCTTTACGAAAAGAAGCTTACCATACCTTGTATCGATACGATCTGCGACGTTTCATGTGAGGCAGAGCTTGACGCAGCAATTGAGGAGACCGAAAGATGCTTTGAGATAGCACAGTTTCTCCATATCCCCCACATCCGCCTGAAGGCGAGAAGTGAGGGAGAATATGCTGTTGAATGCGCGAAGAAGTTTATCGCTCGCGTGATTGAAAGAGCAGAGGAGACGGGCATCATCCTTCTCCTTGAGACAGCGGGCGCATTCCGTAACACCGAGATCCTCCGCGATACTCTCGACAGCTTCGCTTCCGACAGCCTTGCTGCTGTGTGGAACCTTTCCGAGGCATATGAGGCAGAGCACGATCCCGAGGTGATTATCAAGAACCTGGGCGCATACGTTCGCCACGTACATTTCAATGACGTGACATATGCAGGCGGCGAGAAGGAATACTGCCTTGCAGGTGAGGGTGAGCTTCCCGTACAGGATATCATGAACGCTCTTCGCAGCGTAAACTACGATGGATTTATCTCCCTCGTATGGGATCCCGCATGGTGCGAGGAGATCGATGACATGGATATCATCTTCGCTCAGTTTACCCACTACATGAAGCAGTTCAGCGATACATCCAAGAATGAGAAAACTTTCTACTATAACAGAGCACACACGGGCCGCTTCATCTGGAAGAAGGACGATCTTATCGACCTTACCTTCTCTCAGGTGCTTGACAGACTTGTTGAGGATTTCCCCGACCAGAACTGCTTTAAATATACCACACTTGACTACACCCGTACCTACAGCGAGTTCAGAGACGACGTTGACACCTTCGCGAGAGTACTTATCTCTCTCGGCGTAAAGGCTGGTGACCACGTTGCCGTATGGGCATCAAACGTTCCTCAGTGGTACATCGCATTCTGGGCAACAGTTAAGCTCGGTGCGGTGCTTGTAACAGTAAATACCTCTTACAAGATCCACGAGGCTGAGTACCTCTTCCGTCAGTCCGATACACATACCCTTATCATGACTCAGGGCTCAAAGGATACGGACTACGGTAAGATCATCGCAGAGCTTTGCCCCGAGCTTGAGACTACCAAGGCGGGCAAGCCTCTCCACAGCAAGAGACTTCCTTTCCTCAGAAACGTTATCACCGTAGGCTTCACACAGAAGGGATGCCTTACGTGGAATGATGCTCTCAAGAGAGCTGATGACGTACCCGTCAGCGAAGTTTACAGAATGGCGGCTCTCGTTGATAAGGATGACGTATGTAATATGCAGTACACCTCCGGTACTACCGGATTCCCCAAGGGTGTTATGCTTACCCACTACAACGTAGTCAACAACGGTAAGTACATCGGCGACCATATGGATCTTTCCACAGCCGACAGAATGATGATACAGGTACCCATGTTCCATTGCTTCGGCATGGTGCTTTCCATGACCGCGTCAATGACCCACGGTACGACCATGTATCCTCTGCCTTACTTCTCACCGAAGCCCGCGCTTGCATGCGTTCACAACGAGCACATCACCGCGTTCAACGGAGTGCCTACAATGTTTATCGCAATGATGCAGCACGCTGACTTCGCAAAGACCGACTTCTCTTACATGAGAATAGGTATCATGGCAGGATCTAACTGTCCCGCCGACCTTATGAAGAAGGCTACCGAGGTCATGAACATGCGCGAGATCGTGTCTGTTTACGGACAGACCGAGGCAAGCCCCGGATGTACAATGAGTAGCTATTACGACAGCCTTGAGGTGCGTACCGAGACCGTAGGTTCAGCATTTGCCAACGTTGAGTGTAAGATAATCGACCCCGAAACAGGAGAAGACTGTCCCGACGGTGTAAACGGCGAGTTCGTTGCACGCGGATATAATATAATGAAGGGTTACTACAAGATGCCCGGTGCTACCGCGCAGGCGATCGACGCAGACGGATGGCTTCACACGGGAGACCTTGCCTGCAGACGTCCCGACGGAAACTATAACATCACAGGCAGACTTAAGGATATGATCATCCGCGGCGGCGAGAACATCTACCCCAAGGAGATCGAGGAATTTATCTACACTTGCCCCAAGGTACGCGACGTACAGGTCATCGGTGTACCCGACGAGCAGTACGGCGAGGAGATCATGGCTTGCATAATCCTGAAGGACGGCGAGAGCATGACCGAGGACGAGATGAAGGATTATATCCGTGCCCACATGGCGCGCCATAAGGTACCGAGATACATTGAGTACGTATCAGCTTTCCCGATGAATGCGGCAGGTAAGATACTCAAGTACAAAATGCGCGAAGCGGCGGCTGAAAAGTACGGACTTAAAAAGTAAGATTAATATACAGGCACTGAAGCCGTCACCATATTAGGTGACGGCTTTTGACCGCTGACAAACCTCACCTGCAAAAAAACAAACTGTCAATTTGCACAAAAACTAAGGCTCCCCTGTGCAAGGGGAGCTGTCGCCGTCACTTCGCGGAGCGAACGTGCTCGCGACTGAGGGGCTGTTTTGCGTGGCTTTTAGCTTCTTTACAATCCCTTCGCCACGTACCTCGGCACCTCCCCTTACACAGGGGAGGCACCTGTTTTAGTTCGCTTTGTCTATTTGCTATATGTCTTTTCGCAATTTCACTTTGTCAGTAACCTGTGCAGTTACCTCATATGGTGACGGCTTTACTTTTTCTCCCACTTCACCATTGACAAAACTGCTCCCTCCATGTAAAATATAATCATGAATAAAACTTGTAAAGGCAGTATAAACTTGAGTAATATAAAGAAAACAGCAGCGGTGCTAACCCTTGGATGCAGAGTGAATCAATACGAATCCGATTATATCGTACAAAGCCTCACGGAACGAGGTTTTGAGATAGTCCCATTCGGAACGCCTGCCGACGTGACTGTGGTGAACACCTGCACGGTAACAGCGGAAAGCGACAGAAAATCCCGCCAGATGATACGCCGCGCGGTAGGTGCAAGTCCGGGCGGTGCGGTTATCGTTACGGGATGCTATACCGAAACGGGAGAGGACGCCGTCAGAAAAATCGACGGTGTCACCTACCTGACAGGTAACGCTAAAAAGTCCGCAATCCCCGATGTGATAGATAAGATTCTTGACGGTATCGTACCCGAAAGCCGTGTGGAAGACATAAACTGTGCGGAGTTTGACAATATGATTTTGAAAACTCCCGAGCGCACCCGTTCATATATCAAAATCGAGGACGGATGTGACAACAGGTGTACCTATTGTATCATATCCTCCGCAAGAGGAAAGGTACGTTCAAAGCCCCTTTCCGATATCATCTCCGAGGCGAAAAGTCTTAGAGAGGCGGGATGCCGCGAGGTAATTCTGACAGGTATCGAGACCGCCGCATACGGCAGAGATTTTGGCAGAGAACCGTACTACGGACACTCCCTTGCGGGGGTCATCGAAGAGGTGGCGTCCCTTGGCTTCGAGCGAATCGGGCTTGGTTCCCTTGAGCCCACGGTAATGCGAAGCGAGTTTGCGGAGCGTGTGTCGAAAATACCTGCGCTGATGCCCCATTTCCATCTTTCGGTACAAAGCGGCTCGACGGGAGTTTTAAACCGAATGCGGCGCAGATATAATGCGGATATGCTGAGAGATGCGGTGCGTAATCTGAAGCGGCATATGCCCGACGCTACGCTCAGCGCGGATATTATAGTAGGCTTCCCCGGTGAGAGTGAGGAGGAGTTTGCTGAAACTCTTGAGTTCGTGCGTGGTGTGGAATTTTTGCACCTGCATATATTCCCCTATTCCATCAGAGAGGGAACGGAAGCCGCAAAAATGAAGGGACAGATTCCGGGACCTGTGAAGAGCGAGAGACTGCACACACTTTCAGCTGCGGCGGCTGAAATAAAAAATGAACTGCTCACGAAATACGTGGCAGATCACGCCGAGTCTCCTGTGTACGTCCTTGTTGAAAAGGTTGAAAACGGGGTTGCTGTGGGACACAGCGAGCATTACGTTGAGGTACACTTCCCGTGGAGCGAGGATTCCGTAGGGCTGATAATTCCCGTGGCGCTGACGGAAACAGACGGCGAGATATGCCGCGGCGAGGCTTGCTCGTAAAACAATATGAATTTCTAAGACAGATCAAGATGTAGGCTCTCCCTGTGGGAGAGCTCTGCCCTTCGCAAAGCGAGGGGCGGTGAGAGGGTAGTGCACGTTATCCCTCTTCGTCAAGAACATTTTATGTTCCTGACACCTCTCCCAAAGGGAGAGGCTTATACAAAAAATAAACTTCCGCAGATACTTGATTTTTGAGCTATGCGGTGGTATAATATAATGGATGTTTCCGTAGCTCAGCTGGATAGAGCGACCGCCTCCTAAGCGGTAGGTCGGGTGTTCGAATCACCTCGGGAACGAAAGCGGCGAGGTAAACTCGCCTAAAAGAAGAAAGAATAGAGAATAAATAAGAAATAATAAATGCATGGACTCCGCCGCTTTAATTATTCTTTATTCTTTATTCTTTATTCTTTTTTATTTATTCTTTAAGAGAGTGATAGTATAATGAAAAGAGAAAATCCGCTGCTGGACAAGTCCCTGCTTTTTGCTGCACGAATTGTGAAGCTACATAGGTATCTTACCAAAGAAAAACATGAAACGGTAATAGCAAAACAAATAGTACGCAGTGCGACTTCCATTGGTGCAAACGCCAATGAAGCGATATACGGAATCAGTAAATCAGATTTCATAGCAAAGCTACATATTTCACTTAAAGAGACTGCTGAAACTGAGTATTGGCTTCGATTGCTTGTTCTGTCGGAATATATAACCGAAAAAGAGGGCGGGTCTTTGATAGATGATTGTCTTGAGATCAAAAGGATTTTGATTTCAACACTCAATACAGCAAAAGAGAATAAATAGATAAAACTGCTGAAAACATTAAAGTTTTCAGCGTTTTCGCCGTTTATTGCTTGCTCATTTTATTGAGTGAGTTTTTTATTAATGTCTCGAATTCTTCATGTTTTTGTGTTATAATAACTTTCATAAATTTAGATTTGGAGGTGTCATTAATGGATTTCAACTTGATACAATTAACCCACAAAAGCGACATATTGGGAATATACAATATTTATAAGCATTGTATGTATATGCCTAACGAAGAAAAATACACCAAGCAGATAGATACATTCCTTAACAATAACTCTGTAAAAATATTCGCTTGCTTATATGGTGATAAAATTAAAGGTATTATAGTTGTTTCCTTTATAGAGCAACACAAAATTGAAATCATGGGCATTGCAGTAGATGTATCAGCTCGACATCAAGGTATAGGTTCTTATATGATAAGCAAATTAACTAATGATTATGGATTGCTTTCTGTATATGCTGAAACAGATGGTGATGCCGTTGGGTTTTATCGCAAGTGTGGTTTTAGTATTACGAAATTCGCAAAAATCTATAATGGCGAAACATTTATCCGATATAAATGCGAGTTGGCAAAATAATCAATACTCGATAACACTCCGAGCTAAAAGGGACCATAATCGTATGATATAGTACTATCAATATTAGACGATACGATAGAGTATTATCTACAATACTGAGTACAGAAAGAGATAGGATTCAATGTTATACCCATGTTTATCAAAATGTAGGTCAGATGTTAAACTCGCCTAAAAGAAGAAAGAATAGAGAATAAAGAAGAAATAATAAATGCATGGACTCCGCTGTATTTAATTATTATTTATTCTTTATTCTTTTTTATTTATTCTTTCAAATCGGAGTTAGGCTGGCGTATGAGGGATTCATAGACTTTTTTGATTTTATCCCCAAAATATGCTATAATTATTGTAACGTTTTATTGTTTTCCGAATCTAATAGATGAAAGGACGGTGGAAGCGTGACTGAATTTGAAAAACTTTTCAACAAAAACAGGGAATTCATTTTTAAATTCCTTTTGAAAATGACGAGTGACGTTTCTCTGTCCGAAGAATTGACGGGTGAGACTTTTTTTCGCGCATACATGAACTACAGTTCTCTGCGTGACAAAAATCAAGCATCCGTATGGCTTTGCAGTATCGCCAAAAATGCGTACTATGCGTGGCGCAGAAAGCAGAATAAAACAGTTTCTCTTGATGAACTTGACGACGTGACAGACGGCGATAGCTTAGAAGAAGCGTACGTAAGAAAAGAGCTTTCCGATAAGGCGTTACAATGCCTCGGTGAGCTTGAAGAACCGTATAAAGAGGTATTTATGTTATCAGTGTTCGGAGATGTATCCTTCAAAGAGATAAGTACCATCTTCGGAAAAAGCGAAAGCTGGGCACGGGTCACGTTTTACCGTGCAAAACAAAAACTGTTAGAAAGAATGAGGCATTAACATGGACTGTAATATTATAAAAGATTTGCTTCCGTTATATATTGACGGATGTTGCAGTAAAGAAAGCGAAAAGATTGTTGAAGAACATATCAGAAGCTGTGATGAATGTAAGAAGCTTTTTGAGGATATGAAATCACCATCCGATATGATGACGGTGACTGAAGCTCCGAAAACGCTTAGTAAAGTAAACGATTGGAAGGCTTCCGTTTTGCAGTCTGTACTGCTGTTCGTTTCATTTGCTTTGATTACAGTAGGCGTTGCATTAGAGGCAAAAACGCCGTCCGGTCTTGGTAATAGCTTTTGGGCGCTGAATCTTGTGATTCCAACAACAGGATTCATGCTTTCGCTGGCTAACTGGTATTTTGTAAGAAGCTACGCGAACAGAAAAAACTTTTCCGCGGCTTCGTCACTTATAACACTTGCCATTACGATTGGTGCATATGTGTGGTCCGCTTTCCATTACGAGCTTGATGTGATCGGGGTACTTGCTGAACTCGGCATCGCAGATAAAATTGAGATTATTAATTCGCTCATCCTTTATTACGGAATGGGTATTTTACTGACGGTGGTATTTTGCACGCTGTCAAAGATACTTTCAGGTAAATACGCGCAAATGCTGGGAAAAGAGTAAGGAGCTATGGTATGACAAAGCAAAAAACAGCTTTGATGTGTCTGATCTTTGTACTCACAGTTCTTTTACCCACGGGTACTGTAATATCTGCTTTATTTGGATATTCCTTTGAGCTTGTGAGCGTGAGTGGATTTGCCGTGGCAACTGCGGTACTTTCTGTTTTTACTGTTCTTATTGATCTTGCTTTTGATACCGAGATTGAAAGCAAAGTCATCAGAGTATTACTAATTTTAATTACTCCCTTGTCATTGATAAGCGCCGTGTTTTATTTGTTTAAAAGCTTTAGTCCTTGGGTAATCATAGGTGTTAGTGTCTCTGCCGTATGCTGCTTTATTTTGACACTTAGACATGCCATACCATATACCCTCAAGGTCATAGCTCTTACCTTATCTGTAGTAATGGTGTTCCCCATAGCCTTCGTTAGCTTTCTTGCGTATGTTTTCTCGGATTTTGGGGTTACAACAGTGGTCAAAACTGTTGAGTCGCCAAACGGAGAATACTATGCAGAGGTGCTTGACAATGACCAAGGCGCACTCGGCGGAGCTACTACCGTATGGGTATACGACAACGGCGGACTCGACCTGTTTCTTGTTAAAATATCAAAAAAGCCTAAAAGAGTATATTTAGGCAGATACGGCGAATTTGATAGCATGAAGATATATTGGAAGGATGACGAGTGCTTGGTCATAAATTCAGTTGAGTATGAGATAAAATAGCGTGACGGGTATCGCTAAATAATAGCTTCTATAGAAATGATTCGGGTGTCTTTTGATACCCGAATTTTCCATTTTCGCGCATACCTGTCTCAAATGTTGACTTTTGCTTTCCATCATAGTATAATATCGGTAATGGTGCTCTCATTTTTAAAGCGGGGCTAAAATACATACGAAACGGAAATACCAATGAAAAAACCTAATCGAATTATTTCATATATAATAACGGCGTGTATGCTGTTTACATATCTTGCGGGCGGAATATACGCAGCCGTCTTCTACGTGGGTCAGTACGTCGGCTTCGGTGAAGTTAAAAGTACCTCTTCTGCCGATATTGACGGCGGAGTTGTGTACAGCGAAGCTCTCGTACTTGACGATAACGATGCAAATCAGCAGATAAGAACATTTACCTTCGACCCCATGGACGGTGAGCTTCTCCCCCTCGTTTACTGCAAGTACACGGGATACGGAGCGACAACGCTCGATTCCGCTATAGCGGCGGAGGCGCTCGGTTACGACGTAAAGGGCGCTATCAACGGCGCGTTCTTCGGACTTACGGGAGTTAACGCTAACATATACGGCGGAGTTTGTATCTCCGACGGCAGAGTGCTTCAGGGATGTAACGACCATGACGTGACCTGGGTTCTTGCGTTTAATAGCGACGGCACGGCATCTCTTGTGCAGTCGAAGGTGGAATATACCCTCACCGCAGGTGAGACAGACTGGACTGCCCCCGTTGTGTGCCTTAACGTGTGTCCGCAGGACACCTATGACATCATATACTACTACGACAGCTTTTGCGGTAGCAAAACGGATACCAATTACCCCGGTGTGGAGATCGTTTTCGATAAGCAGAACCACAGCGAGCTGACCGTGGGCGGTGTGCTTGAAGGTGTGGTTGCAGAGGTAAGATATAACGTTACCGAAGGCGGGGACATCGGTAAGGACCAGTTCGTCCTTTACGCCCCCGACGGATGCGCGGATGCCGCATCACTTCGTTCTCTTAAGGTCGGTGACACAGCAAAGATCAACGTTCGCGAGACAGTAGAAGAGTCCCGTGAGGTTATGGAAAACTGCAACAGCGCAGTGGTGACCTACGGATATCACATCGTTGCAGACGGTAAAAACGTGACTGATTACGACGGACTTGGAGACAGCTACAACAACGCAAAGGGGCAAAAGACGGGACTTGGCATCAAGGCGGACGGTAGCATGGTCATGGTGACCACCGACGGACGAACGGAAGAACATCCCGGACTTACCGCGTATCAGCTTGCGGACCTGCTTATTTCAATGGGATGCGTCACGGGTATTAACCTTGACGGCGGATATTCTTCGCAGATGGTGGTGGAGGATGAAAGCGGTAAAATTGTTCCCAAAACCGAGCAATCAAGACGTGTGCCTAACAGCCTTTTGATAGTGAAGAGAAGTGCTCCCGACACGGAGCTTTCTGCCGCTCTTTCTGAAACGATATACCGCGCAGACCAGCTTTACCGTAAGTTTGAGCTGACGGGAGACGTTAAGACCCTGCTTTCCGCGACTGAAAGGGCGAAAAACGTGCTGTATTCAAAGTATTCCGCTAACGGCGACGTGACAAAAGCCATAATGAGACTGAATGACGCAATGTCGCACGTTAAGACCGGCGCGTACAAAACGGGTGTGTACGGAAGCGTGAGCAGCGCACATATTTATGCTAGTGCCGAAGACGGTGCGGAACCCATGCACATGGTCAACGGGGGAGTAAAGCTTACCGTAACGGAAACTGCAGGACACTATGGCTTCACCAAATACCTCGGATACTACGGCTGGATAGACCTTGATCTTTTCGATATCACAAGTGACGGAGAGGGGAAAACGGTTACAGTAACCGCTCCCGAGGTGGTATATAAGGGCGATGGTGTTACCGTTTCATGGGAGGCAGACGGCGCCGCGGCGTATACCTATAAGATAATAGAATTCGATGGCGCGCCGGGAGACGAAGTATCTGCAGATACTGTAACGATAGCCGAGGGATGGACGACGGACCACACCTCCGTATATATTCCTTATGCGGAAAGACGTGACGGATACTGCCTCAAAATCGCGGTAATGGCTGAATATCCCACGGAAAACGTGTGGGGTATGGCGTACGTGAGGGAATCCTCCCTTCCGTTCACAGACGTGCCACTTGACCATTGGGGATATGACGGCGCGGTGTACACCTTTGAAAACGGACTTTTCAACGGAGTAACAGCTTCACGTTTTGACCCGACGGGAAGCATGACGAGAGCCATGATGGCGACCGTAGTTTACCGTATGGCGGGATCGCCTGACGTTCCCGAAGAAAAGCTTTCCTTCACCGACGTTGAGGAAGGCTCGTGGTACTATAAGGGCGTGGCATGGTGTCAGTCGGTGGGAATCGTAACGGGTGTCAGCGAAACAAGATTTGACCCCGAGGGAAAGGTGACCCGTGAGCAAACTGCGTGCTTCCTTTACAGATACGCAAAGTATCTGGGCACGTCGGGCGGCGTGGACATGAGCGCGACGGAGGACTTTTCTGACTTCGACGACACGGGAGACTACGCGAGGGAGGCTATAGCGTGGTGTGTGGAGCGTGGAATCATGAACGGCAGCTACGGACGTCTGAACCCGAAAGGAGTAGCCGACCGCATACAGAACGCAACGCTTATTTGCAATTTCTACGCGGCGAGTGCCACTCGTGCTACATTCGAAAATTAACGGCATGATAAAAAATGAGAGTGAACCGCGCAGACGGTTCACTCTTTGTTTGTAGCGTATGCAAAAAAGTGAGTTGAAGCACAAAAAATATCGGAAAAATTTTCATAAATGTGTAACCGCGGTGCCTCGGAAGTTGTGTATATAGATAGAGGGACCTCAAAAGACAAATGAAAGGAGTGGTTTTTAGTGACCGACAGTAAAATAGTAGATATGCTTTGGAGCCGCGACGAAGGCGGGATTTCCGAATGTGAGAAGAAATACAAAAAATACTGCATGAAAATAGCATACCGTATACTCGGAGACTTGCAGGACAGCGAGGAATGTGCTTCGGACACGTTTCTGGCGGCGTGGAACACGATACCGCCTAAGAGACCCGAAAACCTGAAAACATATCTTGCAAAGCTGGCGAGAAACCTCTCCCTAAACCGCTATAAAACGTATACAGCCGAAAAGCGCGGCGGCGGTGCGGTAGACACGTCTATGGAGGAGATTGAGGCGTGTCTGCCCTCCCTCGACAGCACTGAGGCTGTGGTGGATTCCGTAGTCCTGACCGATCTGCTTGACAGATTTCTCTCAGAGCTTCCAAGGGAAACGCGGATAATGTTCGTGCAGAGATATTGGTACTTTATGTCGGTAAAGGACATAGCAGATGATCTTTACGTGACTGAGAGCAAGGTCAAGATAACGCTTATGCGGACGAGAAAAAAGCTGGCGGAGCTTCTCACGAAAGAGGGCTTTATGCGTACAGCAGAATGGAGGTAGCTTATGAAAAAAGACGATATTTTAGATGCAATGTCAGGCATCAAAGATGAATATATAAACGAAGCGGTTCCCGGGGCGGCAAGACGGAAAAGCTCCGTGTGGGCGAAGGCGGGAGTGATCGCCGCGTGCCTGTGCCTGTTCGCGGCGGTGGGATTTCTGATTCCATACGGAATGAACAAGCCGGCGGTCAAACCGCCTGTTAATACGGATATCGTAGGTAGCGGCGTGGAGACCACCTCCCCCGCGACGAATGAGACGACAGGTATGGTAGAGGATAGCGTTGATACGGGGGATGTTCAGAATACTCCGGGCATAGGCGGTACAGCGCTTTGCAAAGTTCACCATGATATGTATCATTCAATTTACGGTGGACTTAGTGATTACGTAGGTTCTAAAAAGTATTCAGAATGGGTCAAAACTCTAAAAGTTGATGAAACAAAAATAAATTCAGACACCGAGTGTCCTATAGAGGGTAATATTAAGCTGTTCATAGATACGTTCAATATAAGCAAGACTGAGTTTGCAGAAAATTGTAATTTGATACAGTGTTCGGAATATGATCTGAACGTGTTGTATTCTAAAACAGCGGAAGAGATAGATTTATATTACAGGGATATAGGACAGTTCAAAAATGTTAACCTAAGTTCTGCACACTATCAGTATTTTAAGGATGAGATTGCCGAAAAATACACGGATGTATTGAAAGAAAAAGACATAGGTGTAGGTGAACTCAATATGATGAGTATACCGGAATTAGTCTTTGAACTTAATATAGAACGTGACGAACTTGAAGCGTTGATGGGAGATGCATCGAAGACGTGCGCGGAACTGTTCGGTGCAAATTATACCTACGACTACAACCTCGATATGCTGTACGATGGTGAAAATTTGGAAGATCTTTCCACGAATCATATCAACGAAATGTTCTGCCGTGTGGGCAGATATGCGGATAATGATTTCGACTTCATAGAAAACCCTGATGATACGAATGTGGAGGATAATACTCCTGCAATCGGAGGGACAGAATTCTGTACCGTTCATCACGCCGCATATCACATGATACCCGGTTGGCTGATAGAATACGTCGGTAAGGACAAGTTTGAAGAATGGCAGAATTCGCTTACGGTTGACGGCTCAAACGTTCCCTCGGACGGATGCAACAGAGCTGCAAGCATCAAAACAGTCATAGATTACTTCAATATACCTGAGGATATCTTTAGTGAATACTGTACGTATCCCATTGACTGCGTATACAATTTGAAAGTGTTGTATCATGGTACAGAAGAGGAGATCGACCTTTATTACAGAGATACCGAATTTTTCCGCCACGCGTCTGATCGAAGCGGGCATTATGATAAGTTTCTTGAAATAATTTGGTTCGACTACGAGAAAGAGATTGCCAAGCTTGGACTAAACCAGTCCCTTTATAATATTTTCACGTTAAGCCCACCTGAAGTAGTGCAACGGTTAAATATAACACGTGATGAGCTTGAAGAAATATTTAAAAGGGCGGCTGATAACCGTATCAGTGTCCATGGAGTATGTTATACCTATGAGTATAATCTGGAAATGATCTATGGTGAAGACGGAGTTTCCTTTGAGCCTTTGGAAAAGCTTCTCAGCGTAAACGAGGATGATGATCCCACGAACGATATTTCATCAAACGAGCTACGTGAAATGTTCTGCCGTGTAGGCAGATACGCCGAATAAGAAAAAGGACTGAGCACAGTCCGAATACAAACAAAGCACTCCGCCGCGGCGGAGTGCTTTGTTTAAAAGGAAATCTATATTTGAAAATCAAGCCTCCAAAGCCTGCAAACTAAAGGCTCCCCTGTGCAAGGGGAGCTGTCGCCGTCACTTCGCGGAGCGAACGTGCCCGCGACTGAGGGGCTGTTTTGCGTGTTTTATCCTTATTTACAACCCTTCCGGCTCGTACCTCGCCACCTCCCCTTACACAGGGGAGGCACCCGTTTTAGTTCGCTTTGTCTGTTTTACTGTATGTCTTTCCGTAATTTCATTTTGTCAGCATACAAAAAGAGCACTCCGACGCGGCGGAGTGCTCTTTAAATACATATTTTATTCAGCCGCAGTATTATCTGCAAGACCCGTTACGTCAATGAAAGCGTTTGTGCCCGTTGCGTAGGGGAGCTTGCCGTCCCACTTCTGGATCTTTTCGTATTCAACGACCTCGGGAGTAAGGCTTTCGGAAAGAAGCTTGTTTGCGTCTGCCTGAGCCTGAGCCTTCTTGCGGATCACCTCAGCCTCAGCCTCGGCGATAACAAGCGCCTGCTCCTGCTCGGTCTTGGTCTTGATAAGGTTCTGCTCAGCTACCTGCTTTGCCTCAATTGCATCGTTGAATTCTGCAGAGAAGTCAAAGTTTACGATGTTGAACTTTTCAACGTGGATGCCGTATTCCTCAACCTTTTCAACGAGAGTGTTCTTGATCTCCTCGCCAACCTGTGCGCGGAGGGTGATAAGCTCCTCAGCGGTGTACTTTGCGCTGACGGACTTCATGCTTTCCTGCACTGCGGGAAGAAGGATGATTGTCTCGTAGTCACGTCCGATATTCTTGTATATGGACGCGCTGGAGGAACCGAGAACACGGTAGTTTACCGCGATGTTACTGCTGACGGTCTGAAGGTCTTTTGAGACTGCCGCCGCTTCCACTTCCTGCTTCTGGATCTTGTTGCTGATGATGACTACCTCCTGCATGAAGGGAACCTTGAAGTTAAGACCCTCGGTCATTACGTTGTCCGATGCCTTGCCGAAGGTGAGCACGACGCCGCTGCATCCCGCAGGAACGATCGCTACCGCAGATGTGATCACGATACCTGCAAGGATAACGATCAAAGCAATGATAACGATACTGAACTTAAACTTAAATCCGCTTGATTTTGCCATAATGATCTCCTTTAAATTTATATAAATGTATTTGTGTGACTGTAAATAACATTATATAACACATTCACCCGTAATGTATCAAGAAAGTGTAAACATTTTACTGTGTCACTTGTGTCCGAGGACGCTTTGGGGCGCAGGTGAGCTTCGTGCCGTCAGGTCGGGGAAGCGTCGCTCCAAAATTGCGAGGGACAGCTCCGCGTCCTCTCTCACCTCTGCGGCGGATGCGGCACCTACCGTTATCATGTCGCAGTCGCGAATGGCGTTCCAGCTGAAGGTGAGTCCCACGAAGGGAGTACATCTGCCTGCCGCGAATGGCTTGATAGTCATGACAGGCTTCTTTGCATCTTGTATGATGCGCGCCACGCTCTCAACCTCCACCTGCATCAAAAATCCCATACAGTTGAATATCTGGATGTACGTTTCAACGTCGTATTCATTGAGATCGCTGTACTGAACGAGCTCGGGCATATGTGCGGAAAGACCCGGCACAAGTCCCGCTTCTCTTATCATGTAAAGGTAATCGGGAAGGCGGTGGATTATTCGCTTGTTTTTGTTAACAAGCTGTTCCGCGCTTGCGTGGTGAATAAGGCAGAAGGTGGAGCCTATCTCACGGCTTTTCTTTATCAGCGCGTTTGCTTCCGCTCGCGCTTCGGCTGTGTCGTCAACGTTTATGTACGGTGTGTCGATAATGGTGATCTTCTTGCCCGTTACGTTTTCCGCGTGCTTTATAGCCTCAAGTGCGACGGGCGTTGTGCTGATGGGTCCCATTATCGCATCGATGCCGTAGTCGAGATACGCTTCGATTACGGGAAGATAGGACTCGGGGGTGGCGTATTTTTCGCGTATACCGCAGTCTGCGGCAGCGCTTCTGTGGCTGTAACCGATGAGCCAGTTTGTACCCATGAGCATACGGGGGAGGGATACACCTCCGACGGTGGTTCGGGGGAAAAGTTTGTTCATGTCATTCGTCCGCCTTTCGTGTGGCTTGTGCGTGGATATTCGTTGCCACTACTAACAATATTATAATATAATCCTGTCTCTCCGTCAATACTGCGGAGACTTTTTCATTGCTGTAACAAACGTGCTGTTGCATAAAGTGTCATACCTTGGGGGAATAGTTTTAAAAAGAAAAACAGAGAGGGTGACACAGTTGCATCGTGATATATACCACTCATGTGGGAAAAACCTACCCGGCGCAGGTGTGCCTAAGCGAAAAAACACCGACGTTATGGCATCTTACAAAATGCCGTTTCCCGGGGAAGTCATCATGCCTATGTCTATGCATATCGGAAAGCCTGCCATACCTGCGGTAAAGGTAGGAGATTCGGTATGCATGGGGGCACTCATCGGTGAGGCTGACGGGCATATGTCAAGTCCCGTTTATTCATCGATTTCGGGAATGGTAACGGAGATCTTGGACGTAAGTCTTCCCGGAGGACGGAAATCTTCCGCGGTCCGTATCACCTCTGATGGTGAAGAACGTCCGTGTGCTTCCCTTGAAATTCCCTATATCACGGGAAGGGACGATTTTATCCGTGCGGTCGGGGGAAGCGGTATTGTTGGACTTGGCGGTGCAGGATTTCCCACCCATGTGAAGCTTGACGTGGAATACGGCAGGGCGGACGTCCTTATCGTAAACTGCGCAGAGTGTGAACCGTATATTACCTCCGACACCTGCACGGCGGTGAATAATACCGATGATGCGGTATTCGGTATCATGTCAGTTGTAGAATACCTGGGGATACCGCGCGTGATATTGGGCGTTGAGGAGGGAAACGTCCATATGCTTATGGCGGCTGAGAAAATTACGGGAGAAGTGTCGAACGTTGAAGTCTCCCTTCTTAAAGATTACTATCCCCAGGGGGCTGAACGGGTTCTTATATACCACACTACAGGCAGAGTGGTGAAGATGGGACAGCTTCCCATTGATGCAGGGGTCATAGTTGTCAATATCTCCACCGTAGCCGAACTTGGCAGATACCTGAAAACAGGTGTGCCTATGCTAAAGAGATGTGTCACCGTAGACGGGGGCGCGGTGCGCGAAAGACGGAACGTGACGGTTCCCATAGGGACGAAGGTGCGTGACGTTATAAATTTCTGCGGCGGTCTTTGCGAGCGTCCAAAGGCACTTCTGTTCGGCGGTCCCATGATGGGGGTGGAAGCGGACAGCTTTGAGACACCCGTTCTCAAAAATACCAACGCGCTTTTAATGCTGACAGCAGACGAGATGAACGTTTCGCCTGCTTCGAACTGTATCAGATGCGGCTCATGCCTTGCGGTTTGTCCTTACTCTATAGATCCCGCCGCCATTGCGAGAGCGCTGAAACGGGAAAATATTGAATCGGTCAGAGCTCACAGAGTAGACGCGTGCATGGAATGCGGTTGCTGTTCTTACGTGTGTCCCGCAAAGCTCCCACTCGCAGTAAACAACCGACGGGCGAAAAAATTCCTGAAGGAGGCGGAACGTAATGGATAAAGTATTGCTTTCTCCACATCTGAGGTGTCGCAGGCACACGAGGGGGATAATGACGGACGTGGTGATAGCTCTCATTCCCACGGTCCTTGCAGGATGCATAATCTTCGGCCTTCCCGCAGTATTTACCTTGGCTGTAGCCGTTATTTCCGCAGTTACGGCGGAGGTTGTCTGCTGTAAGATACAGAAGCGGGCACAAAGTGTCACAGACATTAGCGCCGTGGTTACGGGCCTGCTCCTCGGACTGAGCCTTCCCGCAACAACACCATGGTGGCAGACCGCCGTTGGCAGCCTGTTTGCGGTAGCTGTTGTAAAATGCATATTCGGCGGTATCGGATTTAATACGGTAAATCCTGCCATATGCGCGAGGGTGTTCATGATACTTTCCTTTGCTGATGTGCTCACCTACCCCGTGCCGAATGGAGCAGACACCGTATCCTCAGCAACTCCGCTGGAATACCTTGAAGCAGGAGCTGATGTCAGCTTGATAAATCTTTTCTTCGGCGTCCGCGGCGGATGCATCGGAGAAGTGTGCATAGCGGCGCTTCTTCTCGGAGGCGGATATCTCCTCTATAAAAAAGTGATACGTATCCACATTCCCGCGGCTTATCTCGGAGCGGTGTTTCTGCTCAGTTTGATTTTTGAGGACGGGAACATTATCCGTTCGCTCATGTGGACTCTTTCAGGCTCATGTGTGCTTGGTGCCATATTCATGGCAACGGATTACGTGTCGTCCCCCGTAACTCCCGCGGGAAAGCTTCTCTATGGGGCGGGATGCGGCGCACTTACGGCGCTTATACGCTTTTACGGTGGGTATCCCGAGGGAGTGTCGTTTGCCATACTGTTTATGAATTTTACGGTTCCGTTTATCGAAACGGTAACCGCAAAAACGGTTTTCGGAACGAAAAGAGGTGGGATATGTCTGTCTTCAAAAATGTAGCGGTCACAGCCGCCGCGTCAGCTCTTTCCTTTGGTATTTTGTTCTTAGGATATACCGTCAGCGAGAGAATGGGTGGAGAGGGTGAACGCTCCCCCTTTAATGCCGTAATGCCGGAGGCATCGGAGTTTTCTCCCGTGTCTTCCGAGGGACTTGACGAGATGATCACAGATGTCCACATTTCTGACACGGGTGGTTACGTGTTCAGCCTTGACGCTGCGGGTTACTACCCCCACATGATGATCCTATGCGGAGTGGGGGCTGACGGAAAAGTGACGGGGGCTGTATGTATGGAAAGCAGTGAATCTCTTGGACGTGAGCTCACATACGGTGAGGAGCTTGTGGGAGTGACGGCAGAGACAGTAGATGAGGTGCCGGTAATAACGGGGGCCACCAAAACTACGAAGGGTTATAAAAAAGCTGTCAAAATTGCCCTTGAAGCCTTTGAAATTCTGAATGGGGGATAACTTATGGATAAAAAAGAAAAAATGAAATATCCCGCGTTCGGAATGCGCGAAGCGGTAAGCTCGGCGATATGTATCTCGTCGGTGTCACTTTTCGGGGCATCTGCGGCGGCTTTTCTTGCATTGTCGGTGATATTTGGCTTGCTTGCAGGGGCGGTAACTCGGATGATCTTGAAAAACAGCACCGTGCTAAAAACGTCCGAGGTGCTTCTCTCGTCAAGCACCTCTCTTGCGGCGGCGAATGTGGCGGCGGCATATCTCGGACTTACCGAGCTTCCGCGGGGCGTTTTTTCAGCATGTGCCGTAGCGGCAGCTTTCATTCTGAACCGTGCGAGTGAAGATGATACGGCGGGCTCTTCTGCAAAGGGTGCGTTGGCATATGCTTTGGCTGTGACCGCGGGGGGTGCCGTTGCAGAGATGCTCGGACTTGGTCAAGTGTTCGGCGTCCGTCTTCCTATGGCTGACGGGGGATATGTCAGTGTTTTCTCCACCCCCGCGGGAGGTATGATGATTTGCGCTGTGGCGGCGGCTGTTAGCAAATATATAATGAAGAAAAGTGAGGATCTGAGACGTGAACGTAAACGTTGAACTTCTTCGGGGTGTTATAATCGTTCTGGCGGTTATCGGATCTTATCAGATAGCTCAGACTGAGGGCGGAGTAGCTGCAGGAGTGAAAAGGATAAGGAGCGCATCCATTTGGGTGGGACTTTGGACTTTTTTTCTTACTTTCCTCTCGGCAACAACTGCCGCCCTTGCGGGAGAGATGGGACTCAACGGATTAGGACTGTTTACCTGTCTTATTACGGTGACGGCGGGGGCTTACATTTTGTACCGCTTTATCCCAATGAGAAGAAATTATATTTCTGCACTTTATGCGGCAAGCGTGTTTTTGTCTGTTATGCTTCTCATGGGTGAGGAGGGGGACTTTTTCAGATATATGGTGAGAAGTGCAGTTTACGGAGGATATTTCACCTCAGCACTCCTTCTGTTTTCCCGCATAAGATACCGCACGGACGAAAGCGAGGCGTGCGAGTGCTTCAGAGGACTGCCCGTATATCTTCTTTCGGGGGCGTTTTTGTCATGTGCACTTCACGGAATTTTGAAAGTTTGGGAAAAGCTCTTCACATGAGAGAAAAAATGTGTATAATATAACTGTACACAAATGAAGCGGACGTCGCATATTTGCACCGCAGGAAGGACGGCACGTTGGATGGATAGCAAAAAAAAAGCAAAAAAACGCATAATTAACGATATTTTGCTTGTCGTCTCTGTGCTTGTCATAGCGGTGGTACTGATAATAGTGTACCGAGCAGTATCAGCAGACGGTACACACGCGGCAGTCATTATTGACGGCAAGGTGACGGATACCTATCCTCTTTCCGAGGAAATTGAGATAGAGATAGAAACGGAGTTCGGCAAAAACGTACTTCGCATAAAAGACGGAAAAGCGGCGGTGACAGATGCGGATTGTCCCGACCTTGTGTGTGCCCGTCACCGTGAAATATCCCTTTCGGGGGAGAGCATAGTGTGTCTGCCGCACAGACTTGTGATAGAAATAAGAGATTAACATTTATTGGAGAAAGGAATGAGCAGTATGGAAACGCGGACAAAAAAACTTACTTTTTTGGCGCTTTGCACGTCCCTTGCTATGGTGCTGTCATACGTTGAAATGCTGATTCCACCTCTCAGCACGGCGGTGCCCGGAGTCAAGATGGGTCTTGCCAATATAGTTATAGTTTTCGTTTTATATAAATTTGATGCAATATCTGCCGCCGCAGTCAGCGCGGTACGTATTATCTTGACATTTCTGCTGTTCGGAAGCGCACTTACCTTTGCGTACAGCGCGGCGGGAGCAGTGCTCAGCCTTGCGGTGATGGTACTGCTTAAGCGCACGGAGAAATTTTCTACGGTTGGTGTCAGCGTTGCGGGCGGTGTATTTCACAATGCAGGTCAGATAGGAATGGCGATACTTATTATGAAAACGTCAGCCATAGGGTATTATCTGCCCGTATTGGCAGTAAGCGGAACTGTTTCCGGAATTTTAGTGGGGGCGGCGGCTGTTTGTGTGCTTAAAAACCTTCGGGATGTCAAAATATAATATGGGAACGTCTTTCACACGAAAGACGTTTCGATATCTGACGACCGAAAGGTTTTTGAATAATGAAAAGATCAAACAGAATAATCGCCTTTTTGATGTGTGCGTTTTTTCTTGTCGTTCCCATCTGCTCATGCGGCAGAAATACGGACGGAGATAACACGCCGAAGCTTGGACTTGGCATCTATTCCTACTACGGCACGCCTACCGATGCGGATATGGAGGACGCGGGGGAGTGCGAGACCGTATTTAACGCGGCTGCGGTATATTTCGACAGTGAAGGACGGATCGAGAAATGTGTTCTTGACTCAGCCTCATACAAGCTTGGATATACCGACAGCGGAAAATACGTGATGCCCGAAGACTTTTCCACAAAAAGAGAGCTTGGGGACGCATACGGAATGAAGGCCGGCGGTGCCGCCCGTGAGTGGTACGAGCAGGCGGATATATTTGAGTCTCTCGTCCGTGGTAAGACCGTCGCCGAGGTGAGAAGGCTTGCGGCAGATGACGGACGCGGCAGTGACGAAGTGATAAAAGCGGGGTGTACCGTAAAGGTGAACGATTTCATTCGCGCTATCGAAGTGGCGGTTGATGGAGCTGTTAAAACGGATGCACCTGCTGACGGAAAGCTTGAACTTTCCGTTGTTGCATCCCCTGCGTCGTCATATGATGCCACGGAAGAAGAAAACGGCGTCGTTTCCTGCGAGGTGACCTTTGCCGCGGGGCTTACGGAGGACGGACGGGTTACGGCATTCCGATGTGACGCGGCTCACGCGGAGGTGCACTTTGACGAAAACGGTGAAGCGGAGCTTGAAGACGATGCAAAGCTTACGACCAAACGTCAGCTTGGGGATGCTTACGGCATGAAAAACGGCGGAGCGAAGCTTGAATGGTACGAGCAGGCGGACGCGCTTGAAAAGGTCATCGTCGGAAAAAGCACGGATGATATTCCGACCCTCGTTAAGGAAGACGGCTGGGGTACGGACGAGGTACAAAGCGCGGGCTGTACCGTAAAGATTGATGACCTTATCCGTGCCGCGGAAAAGGCAGTGAAATAAGGATCATATCGGCAGAGCGAGGCTTTGCCGTATACATATAACTAAATTTCGGGAGGTGGCTTAGTGAAGAAAATATTTTGCGCGTGTATTGCGGTGCTTTTTGTTTGTATCATTTTTTCTTCTTGCGGGACGGAAAAAAAGTACACCGAATATTCATTTGACTATTTTGACACAGTCACTACCGTAACGGGATACGCAAAGTCGAAGGCAGAGTTTGACGAAGTGGTGTCTCTCATAATGGATGAACTTGGTACTTATCATAAGCTCTACGATATTTACAACGAATACGATGGAATAAACAATCTTGCCACCGTCAACAAGCTGACAAACGGTGAGCACCGCAAAGTTAAGGTTGACGGGCGAATTATAGACCTGCTTGAGTTTTCTCTTGAAATGCACCGACTGACTGAGGGGCGGACAAACGTAGCGATGGGAAGTGTGCTTAGCATTTGGCACCGATACCGTGAAGAGGGGAAAGAAGTTCCTTCTGAAGCTCTGCTTAGGGAGGCCGCAGAGCACTGTGACATAAAAGACATAGTTATCGACCGTGAAAAAACAGAGGTGTATCTCACAGACCCCGAAATGACTCTCGACGTGGGCGCTGTTGCAAAGGGTTATGCTACAGAGAAGACTGCAAAGCTTCTTGAGGATGCCGGATACACGGGGTACGTGTTGAACGTAGGCGGAAACGTCAGATGTATAGGTTCTCAGGCAGACAGTTCTGCATGGACGGTCGGTGTGGAAAATCCGCGAGAGGGAGAACCGTACGTGGTGACTCTTGCCCTTGAAAATCAGTCTGTAGTAACGAGCGGTGACTATCAGCGGTATTACACCGTCGATGGAGTAAGATACCATCATATAATTGATCCCGATACGCTTTATCCGTCGGAGAGATTTGCATCTGTGTCCGTGCTGTCTAATGACTCCGGTGTTGCGGATGCGCTGTCGACCGCGCTTTTTTCCATGGATGTTGAAGATGGAATGGCACTTGTGACGTCAACCCCAAATACCTATGCCATGTGGGTAAAGCCTGACGGGACGGTCACCTATTCTTCGGGATTTGAGAAATATATGAAATAATTGTAAGGGAAAGCTTTTAAAAAGTGATTTTGAAAGCTTTCCCTACTTGTTTTGACAACTTTTTTGTCGAAATCTCAAAAAATTATCTGAGTTTAGGTATCTGTGGAAAAATGTACTTGAAAAAAGTATCAAGTTATGGTAGAATGAAAGGGAAGGTGCGGGTTTGACTGCCCTTCGTGTAAGAAACAAGACAATGTAAAAAAGTGCCAATAGGCAGAATGGAGAAAACATGGAATTAAAGGACATTCTCGGACTTATCGGCGGACTTGCCCTGTTCCTTTACGGCATGAACGCTATGGGTGCCGCGCTTGAAAAGAGCGCTGGTAACAAGCTCAAGATTTTCCTCAGCAACGCAACTTCCAACCCCTTTAAGGGATTTTTGCTTGGACTGATCGTAACTCTTATCATTCAGTCTTCCTCCGCTACCACGGTAATGGTAGTCGGATTCGTAAACTCCGGTATCATGACTCTCGGTCAGTCCATCGGAGTAATCATGGGTGCCAACCTGGGTACAAGTGTTACCGCATGGATCCTGTCACTTCAGGCAATTGATGCCAATAACACGGGCCTTGCTATCCTTCAGCTTTTCAAGCCCGATACCTTTGTGCCCATCGTAGCATTTATCGGTGTTCTTCTCTTCGCGTTCCAGAAAAACGCAAAGCGTAAGGACGTTGGTATGATCCTTCTTGGATTTGCAATACTTATGTTCGGTATGGACATGATGTCCGGTGCAGTTGAAGGTCTTAAGGATAATGATGCATTTAAGAACGT
Organism: Eubacteriales bacterium; assembly: GCA_045638805.1. Lineage (GTDB taxonomy): Bacteria > Bacillota > Clostridia > Oscillospirales > CAG-272 > RUG11130. The sequence continues at coordinate 3,827 of JAZUBZ010000032.1, read as the reverse complement.
GCTCATTATGTTCTCAAACCCCATCCTTGGCGTTATCGTCGGTACTGTATTCACCGCTATCATCCAGTCCTCCTCCGCATCAGTCGGTGTACTTCAGGCTCTTACCAAAACGGGCGCAGTATCATTCGCTACCGCATTCCCCATTATCATGGGTCAGAATATCGGTACTTGCGTAAGCGCGATGATCTCCTCCATCGGTACTGGTAAGAATGCGCGCCGCGCGGCAATAATCCACCTTTCCTTCAACATTATTGCAACACTTATAATTCTTCCCGTGTTCTATCTTGTTGATTCCTTCGTGGATTTTGCATTCATGGATATGCAGATGGGTTACGTTTCCATCGCTATCGTGCACACAAGCTTTAAGCTCGTAGCTCTTGCTATTATTGCTCCCTTCTCCAAGGGACTTGAAAAGCTTGCTTGCCTTATCGTGCGTGACAATAAAGAAAGTGAAGAGAACAAGCTTCTCGACGAGCGTTTTTATACAGTTCCCTCCGTTGCTATCGAGCGCAGCCGCAGTGTTGCAGTTACAATGGCAGAGGTTGCGGTTATGTCTATCAGAGATTCTCTGAAGCTCCTCGGTTCCTACAGCGAAAAGGAAGCTGACAAGGTGCGCGAGGCAGAAGATAAGGTAGACGTATTTGAAGATAAGATCGGTTCTTACCTCGTTAAGCTTTCCTCACACGACATGACCGAGGCTGACAGCAACGAGACAAACAAGCTCCTCCACGTTATCGGAGACATTGAGAGAATTTCCGACCACGCTGTAAATATCGTAGAATCTGCGGAAGAGATCCACGATAAGAAGCTTGCTTTCTCTGCAGAAGCATCAGCTGAACTTGATACTATGATCTCCGCTATTGATGAGATACTTGAACTCAGCCTTAAGGCGTTCAGTAACAACGACCTTAGCCTTGCGGCAAGAGTTGAGCCTCTTGAACAGGTAGTAGACCAGCTTCGCGATACGCTTAAGTTTAATCACGTAGCACGTCTCAGTGCAGGGCAGTGTACCATCGAGCTTGGATTCGTGTTTGGCGATATTCTCACAAACCTTGAGAGAATTGCTGACCACTGCTCCAATATCGCAGGTTGTGTGCTCGAAATGGCTAAGGACGAAATGGATATTCACGAATATCTCAGAAGCGTACGCGGCGACGAACAGGGCGAATTCTTCAAGTTGTATGAAGCATTCAAGGATAAGTACGCTGTAGCAAATGCTCAGAAATAAGATTTAAAGTGAAACAAGCAGACCGCCGGACGGGAAAACCGTTCCGCGGGCGTTTTGTATTATGTTTTCAACAGGTCTCACTCAAGCAGATTATCTCTGATCTTTTGCAAAGTCTCTTCGGAGATACCGGACAGGCGGAGATTTGCCATCAGGCGATCCTTGACAGATAACTCAGGATAGACCTCGGTAAGATAACCGATAAACTCCATGTTGTCGCTTGTGCCGGACCAGTTTCTGAGGCTGTCATCGGTAAGTGAGGTTATGTTGTAGTTGAGGATTATTTCATCTTCAGGCATATCAAGTATTGCATCAAGGTACATACCGATAGTACCCGTACGGTCAGCACCCGCAACACAGTGATAGAAGACGGGATAATTCTTCTCGTCTGCGATAAATTCGATAACACGTCTTACAGAAGCGCGGCCTTCATCGTTAAGCGTACCACCGTATGCGTGTATCGGAAGGAAATTATAAGAAACGCCCTCGCCAATAGGGGAGACTGTGTTTTTTTCGGATTCATATCTCAGATCCACGTCGGACTTGATGGCAAGATCGTGAAGCATGATCTTGCGTCCTTCGTCGCAGGCATACTTTTCTCCGGCAAAAGGATCGGCTTCGCCTCCACGGTATACAAGACCCTGACGGACAACCCGTCCGTCCTCGTTGATTCGTCCGCCTGCATCGCGGACGTTTTTTACAACACCTGCGCGTATAAAGCGCATCTCTCCACGTACTGTTGAAAAAGCAGATGTAAGGCATTCGTCTCCTGCAGTTACACGCCAGTAGTAACGGGTGCCGCTGAGCAGATTATCTGCACGGACACAGTAAACGTCAGGCTCGGTCGCGTCGGTGAATATGTCGCTGAGCGTTGCAATACTTCCGATACGCTCTTCGGGAGCGAAATCGGGAGATGTGGACAGCTCGAACTTGCAGGGTGTTAAAGCGTCGGTGTTCTTCCATTTAAACACTACCGAAGCGGGGAGAGTGAGATATCTTGAAGAGCGAAGCTCGGCCGGAAGCCAAGGATAAGCGTTTTCTTCTTCCGTGACAGCGGGGTCCTTTTTTACACCGTATTCGCGACGGATGAATTCTTTTTGTATATCGGTGAGAATAGAGACCTCAGCGTTTTCTTTAGGTGATATAAGCTTTATCATAGTTGACTCCTTATATATGTAATAAAAATTAAAATTCAAGTAAATTGCGGCGGATGCGATCCATCGTCTCCTCGGTAATACCGAGACCTTTTGCGGCTTTAAGAAGCTGTTCGCGCAAGGTTAAGCCGGGGAAAGTTTTGTCTAATTTATTGATAAGCTCCTCCGCATTTGTGTACCAGCATCTGACAGAGTCAAGAGACGTAAGATTGTAGTTAAGGATAATATCTTCATCCTTCATGCCGAGGATGGCATCCATCAGAGCACAGATACAGCCTGTACGATCGGCGCCTGATACACAGTGGATGTATACGGGGTAAGAATTCTTGTCCGCCAGGATGTCAAATATTTTGGTGAAATATACAGATTGATCGTTTGGAACGAGATTGCCGTATGTACCGCTGGTACCTGTTACGAGAGATGCGTAATCGCTGATGGGAAAAAGATTATAATTAATGTGGTCGCCGAGCTGACAGAATTCGTATTTCCCGATAGCCTCCCAACGAAGGTCGATATCTGTTTTAATAAGAAGATCGTCGCGCATTACAGCAAGTCCGTTGTAAGCGGAACATCTGGGCTTGGCAAGATTGTTAAGCATGCCACCTCGGTAGATCAGTCCCTCTTTGATTCGGATGCCGTCTGAATTGATGCGGCCTCCCATGTCGCGAACGTTTCCCACGCCGTCTGCACGGATCGTTCGGAGCTCGCCGTAAACGGTGGAGAAAGAGCGGGTCTCGCTTACTTCGTCTCCAGCAGATACTTTAAAATAATAAGTATAACCGCTGAGGAGATTGTTTACGATAATAAAGAATAAGTCCTCGCAGGCGGAATAGTGAATGGGGGATACAGTTGCAATGTGTTCAGTTACGGTGAAGTCCGGATCAATGGATAAATAAAACCTTGTCTTTTGAAGAGGTTCGGTATTCTTCCATTTAATAATAATAGAGGCTGGCATATCGGAGCTTTGATCGTCATTGAGTGCTTCGCCAAGCCATTGATAGGGTCTGCCTTTTACACTGCGAGCCTCCTCAGGGGTCAACTCGAGCGATTTATTTATAAATTCCTTTTGAATCGAAGTCAGAAGGGAAATTTCACATTTATCATCAGGGGAAATCAAAGTAATCATAGGAAATCTCCGAGATTGTGGGATAAATAGATATAGTTATTATAACATATGTGTAAAATAAAGTCAATAATAACATGGTCATTGGTGAAAATTATCAAACCTAAAAAAATCCAAAAAAAGTTTAAAAAAGGTGTTGACAAAAGGGAAAGATGGTGATATAATATACAAGCTGTCGCGGAGAGCGGAGCACGAGAGAGACCGAATGAAGCGAGCAGGCTCATTGAAAATTGAACAACAAGCATCATATAAATCGACGAAAGTCGATGTGTATAGAGACTCCGAAATTCTTTTGAAGAATATTTAAAAAACTCTAAACAAGTAA
>JAZUBZ010000031.1:0-2306 GCA_045638805.1 Eubacteriales bacterium | reverse complement strand
GGTTGATGGTAACGGAATGTGCGCCTACCATAGCAACCTTGTGAACCTGCTCACAGGTCTTGAAGCTTGCTGCAAGAACCTGAGACTTAATGCCCTGCTTGTTGAACATCTCAACGATCTCTTCAACTACGTGAACACCGTCGGAGATGATGTTGTCAAGTCTGTTGATGTAGGGAGCAACAAAGTCTGCACCTGCACGTGCAGCCATGAGAGCCTGCTGCTGTGTGAATATAGCGGTAGCGGTTACACCGATTCCGCGAGCCTTACACATGGACATAGCCTTAAGGCCTTCCTCAGTGATCGGGATCTTGATATAGAAATTTCCGCCAACGAAATCACGGAGCATTTCTGCTTCCTTTACGATATCTTCTGCAGTGTCAGCTGTAGCCTGAACGTGAAGCATCTTGTCTTCACCGATAATGTTTCTGATGTCGAGAAGGAGCTTCTTGAAATCTGACTTAGCGGAGGAAATGATCGTAGGATTAGTTGTTACACCGGAAATGGGGAAAAACTCATTACATTTCTTGATGCCGTTAAGATCGGCACTGTCAACCATAAAAAGCATATCTTTGCCTTCCTTCTATGTTTTATTACAATTTATTACGAATAAATTTTACCACATAAAACAAATACTGTCAAGTTGTGAGTTTAACATTAATTTGTGAGTAAACAATAAATAATTGTACGCAATGACGATAACGGGAGCTTTTTACAGGGTTTATAAGTTATCCGGTTCCGTTTCAAATAGAGGCGAAAGTGGATGTTCCTTAATACTTATTCACAGTACCTTGACTTTTGATAAAAAAGCTTATATAATGTTTTTGGGTAATCATAATGAACGAAAACCTTATCGACATTGAGATTTGGAAAAGAATAAAACTACATGCCTATCATTCAAAATAAAGAGTAAAAATATGAAACGTGCATACGATTTCTTAAAAAAGGCAGAGGTATATTATCGTGCAACTGTCGAGGCAACAAGCCGAAGGTGCGTCCCTTTGGAACTATTTATGAGAATGATAAGGTGGATCTAAAACAATACGGTATACAAAGACGTAATGATATGGCGAATGATTCCTGACAGAAACTATGTAAATAACAAAAATATATGCTAAAGGAAGGTACAATATAATGGCTGATATTAACGGTGCGGAGTTTAATACAAAAAACAAGACTCGCGAGCAGGCAGGAGCTGATGAAAAATCTCCCTCCAAGGCACAGTATTTTTCATGGATCAACAACACTAACGAGGGCTCAACGGAGGAACAGACTCTTATAAATCTTGAGTATTTCCGTTGGCTTCGCGATGAGTACGGAATGCAGCTTGATATATATGCTTGGGATGCGGGAAATCTCGACGGAGCCGGTGGAACCTATGAAAGCTTTGATTCTCCGAAGCTTAAGGCGCAGTATCCTAACGGTTATGAGCGTATCGGAAAGGCTGCTAAGGAAATCGACGTAAAGCTTGGTGTATGGTGCGGACCCGACGGTTTCGGTGATACTCCCGAGGAGGAGGCTGCACGCCATGAGCTTATGGTATCTCTTTGTAGAGATCATAACTTTGGACTTTTCAAAATGGATGGCGTTTGCGGAGCGCTGAGAGTTGAAAAACAGGACACTTTTGTTGAAATGATGAAGGAATGCCGTAAATATTCTCCTGAGCTTATCCTTCTCAATCACAGACTCAGACTTGGAAAGGGTCTCCCCTATGCCACAACATTCCTTTGGCAGGGTGTTGAGACATATACGGATATCCATATCACAAACGAAAAGTGTGCTCCTCACCACAGAGAATATATGTTCCACCGTGGGAACGTGGACGGTCTTGAACGTCTTGCTGAGGATCACGGTGTGTGTATCTCCTCTTGCTGCGAATATTTTGAGGATGAGCTTGTTTATCAGGGATTTGGACGCTGTCTGATCCTGGCTCCTGAAATATACGGAAACCCCTGGTTCCTTAGAGACTATGAACAGACAAGACTTGCACGAGTATATAACCTTCACAGAACATATCGTGATATTCTTGTTGACGGAAAACTGCTTCCCGATACATATGGTCCTTCAGCTGTTTCCCGCGGAAACGGTAAGACGAGATTTATCACAACGGGTAACGACTCATGGGAGACTGCTGTCGTTAAGCTTAATCTTAATGCTGAGATCGGACTTGACAGATATGACGGAGAAGTTATCGTATCCATCCACCACCCCTATGAAAGATTCGTTGGCAAATATCGTTACGGTGACGTGGCAGAGGTAGAGGTAGATCCCTTCAGAGCATGTCTTATCGAGGTATCCTACGCCGAGTG
>JAZUBZ010000030.1:0-6883 GCA_045638805.1 Eubacteriales bacterium | reverse complement strand
AGCACTCACCGAAAGCGCAAGCCGCATTGGACTCGTCTGTGTCGATGTGCATAGCAGCAGCGAAGTGGGGGTTAACTCTTACAACTACGTCGCCGAATACGGTGCTTCTGCCCTCGGAGTCGATCTTTACGGAAACGATCTCCTTGTCGGATACGCCGAACTCTTCAGCATCAGCGGGAGTGAGGTGGATGTGACGCTTAGCAGCGATAACACCAACGGGGATCTCAACCTCACCTGCGGGACCTACGAGCTTGCATCCGCCGGAGCCTTCGATATCGCCGGACTCACGAACGGGAGCCTTAACGCCCAGTGTACGAGCATCAGTGAGAGATACCTCAACCTGTGTTGCGGGGCGAGCGGGACCGAGAATGATAACGTTAGGGATAGACTTCTTGGGGCCTACGAGAGTAACTCTCTCCTCGCAAGCGAACTGACCGGGCTGAGAAAGGGGCTTCTTCTCAGTAAGAGTAGCGCCTGCACCGAACAGAGTTTCGATATCCTGTGCGCTGAGGTGCACGTGACGTGCAGATGTTTCAACAAGAACCTTTGCCATTTTGTATGTTTCCTTTCATATGTATGAAAAATATATTCCACACTAATTATACTATTCGGAAACACTTTTGTCAATAGCGGGGAAACTTTTATTCGCGTCTTATGCTGAATAACTGATTAACAAGAATCCACATCTGCGGGAAATACTTCATAACGTTCCACACGCTTGCACCGCTCAGATCATATTCGGGAATGAGTCTCAGCTTAGCGTCAATGCTACGGGCATCTTCAAACCATACTTCGTGTTCCACCGCGTCTGCATATGTTGACGGACGGTCGAAGTAACTGAAGGTAGGCGACCCGGATTCTGTGTCATAGCTTATCGCAACACCTCTTTTTCGCGCAATATCAACAGCTTCAACGTTTGATATTGTCGTAGCACGGCTTTCGCCCCTCACGTAAGGCAGAGGCCAGTCATATCCGTAATTCGGAACGCCAAGCTGTATCTTTTCGCGAGGGATTACGGACGTGCCGTAATCAAGCACACGTCGTACCTCATCGATTGGAGCTACTGCAAGAGGCGGGCCATAGGTATATCCCCATTCATAAGTCATGAGAAGCACGTAATCCGCTGCTGCACCCAGTGCAGGATAGTCGTGACCTTCGTAAAGTAGTCCCCGTTGCTCTGCGGAGTTTTTAGGGGCGAGGGATACGAATACTACAAAGTCGTCTCCCGCGGCTGCTTTTAGTTTTGTGATAAATTCAGCATATCTTCCGCGCACCTCAGGAGAAACGTACTCGAAATCCACGTCAACTCCACCGTAGCCGGCACTCTCCATAGTACGTATGGTTTCTGATATAACTCTTTCTTGAAGTGCTTCGTCTGAGAGTATACGTGCGGCAAGCTCGTTTGAAAAATAACCCTCCGAATTAAGACTTGTGAGCATCATCAGCGGTACAGTGCCGTATTCTCTTGCGATGCTTATTAGCTCACTGTCCCCACCTTCGGGAGGTATCAGTCTTCCGTCGTCTGTGATCCCGTATGTAAAGATCGACAGATAGGTGAGATAGGGAAGAGTGCGCCTTAAAACTGTCCTGTCTACAAAAGGGTACACGTAACCGAGAGTCGTTATCTGCCCGAGGGGTGGTGCTTCATAAGAAATATTTAGCACCTGCCCGGGAAATACGGTCGGTGCGCCGTCAAGAGATGGATTGTTGCGGTAAAGTGTCAGCAGATCAACACCGAAATCCTCTGCAATGGAGTAAAGTGTCTCACCTCCGCGTACGGTGTGAGTGAGCGTTGGGAAGAGGATAACAAGCGTTTGCCCCGGCACGAGGCTTCCGGGGGACGTGAGCATATTATCGGTGATGATCCTCGAGGGGGGGACACCGTATTCTCTTGCGACGGAATATACGGAGTCTCCCTGCTTTACGGTATAAATAATCATATAAACAATTCGCCGCAGCTTTGGATTTGCATTTTGCAGACTGTGACGGCAAGCAGAAATTACCTCTCAAAAAGGAGCATATAGACCCCGTTTTAAGTAAATACTTTCTACTGCTCAGATATTATATGCAGGAGTGTGGGTGAAATATGCTATGTACCAATAAAATTGTTAAAGTAAAAGCCAGAGAAATTCTTGATTCAAGGGGAAATCCCACTGTTGAGGCAACCGTAGTCTTAGAAGACGGTTCATACGGTGTTGCGGCGTCTCCGTCGGGCGCATCTACGGGAAAGTACGAGGCACATGAGCTTCGCGACCGTGATGAAAATCGTTACAGAGGTCTTGGCGTTTTGAAGGCGGTTGAAAACGTTAACACAACGATATCCCGCGTGCTTTGCGGTATGGTTTGTAACCAGGGGATGGTAGACTGTGTCATGCAGAAGGCAGACGGCACGGAGAATAAACGGGGCCTTGGAGCAAACGCCATTCTTGCCGTATCACTTGCGGCGGCAAAGGCAGGTGCCATGCATTCACGTCTTCCTCTTTACAGATATATAGGAGGTGTGGGAGCACAACGTCTTCCTACCCCCTTTATGAACATCCTTAACGGAGGAGCGCACGCGGCAAACAGCCTTGATTTTCAGGAATTTATGATTGTTCCGTCTGGCTTTGACACCTTTAGCGAGGCACTTCGGGCAGGATGCGAGATATATCACGCCCTTGGTGCTATTCTAAAGCGTGACGGTAAGGCTGTGGGTATCGGTGACGAGGGAGGTTTTGCGCCTGACCTTTCAAGCGAGGCTGAGGCAATTGAATATATCATGGAAGCGATCGAGAACGCAGGGTATGATACGGGCAGTGTAAAGATCGCCCTTGACTGTGCGGCAAGTGAGTGGGCGACAGAGGACGGATATACTATGCCTAAAAGCGGTGAGCATACGTCGTCTTCGGATATTGTGTCAAAGCTTGAAAAGCTTGTGTCTGCATACCCGATCGTTTCCATTGAGGACGGACTGGGCGAAGATGACGTCTCCGGATGGCAGGAACTGACCGATCGTCTTTCGGACCGTATCCTTCTTGTAGGTGACGATCTCTTCGTAACCAATACGAAGAGACTGAGAGAGGGAATCAAGGAAGGTATCGGAAACAGTATCCTTATAAAGCCTAACCAGATAGGCACACTCAGCGAAACACTTGACGTAATACGTCACGCATCACACGCAGGATACAGACAGATACTTTCTCACCGTTCGGGCGAGACCTGCGACTCATCAATAGCGGATATCGCCGTTGCGGTTAACTGCGGCTTTATCAAGACGGGCGCGCCTTGCCGTGGTGAGAGAACGTCAAAGTACAACAGACTTTTAGCTATTGAGGCGGAACTTGGTACACACGCACTCTATGGCGGTAATATCTGAGAGGGTAGACGGCTGCATTTGATTTTAGCCGTAACAAAAAGCGGTTGCCGTATATCGTTAAGATATGCGGCAACCGCTTTGTTTGATGTTATTTGAACTAAATTAGCAGTTAAATACAGTATGGCATCAATTCCTGTCTGCACAATCAAACGTTACCATCACTTCATTTCAAAAAAATAAGCTACAAAATGTGTTTCTAAAACGTTTTAACCATCATCCGGGACACCAAAAGTTAAAACAAATGTAAATTGTTATGACATTTATTCAAGAATCCAATAAACAACAAACTTACTGTTCTGTCCGAATACTACTTTGCCATTATATGTGCCATATGTAATATAGTTATAATCTGAATATATGTCTTTTTTTATTATATAGATCATATATTTTGCAATCAGCCGAATTACTTAAAAAATCGTTGGATAGCGTAACATTTCCGGTAACTTCTGTCGAGTCGATTCTGCCCACGTAATTCACAGAAAAGGTTCCACTATATGTTTCGAACGTTTCATTAGTTATGTCCTGCTTAATTTTCGTAATATTTTGGTGGGTTCCTACGCAAAACATAATTTGAAATGTTATGAACAAAACAATCAAAACGATACTTCCGATAATATATCTATCCCTTAATTTGTAAAAACTTGCGGAGTTATTATCAGATTTTTTTCGCTTTTTGTGCGAACTTTTACATGGTTTAGCTTGGTGTGCAAGATGTTTTTTCTTTGTATTTTTATATGAAATATATAAGAATACAAAGCACAATAATGCTACAATCCAAATGCAGATAGTTCCTTGTATTGCCTCATTACGAAGATCTAAGCATATATTATTCAAAACTTGTTTGTAATACTGTATGTCATTCATAAAACACTCCTTACACACTAGCAAAAACTACTATAAATGTATTTCTGCAGATAACTTTAATCAAATCAATAAACCTATTAACAGCACTTCCTAAAGAATCAACAAACGTGATTATCGCAAAAGAGTTAATGTTAATACTTCCCATGAGAGATACCAATAATAATCATAATTATTATCGCCATTCACTCTATATGTATCTCGTATAAGTTTGTTGAATTTTTTACGAGCTGATGGTTTAATGCAAGATGTTGGCAATATTACATTAGGAAATATGCTGTGTAACCGTAGACACGTCCCGCGTTACCATTATCGTACGACCGAGTATTTGTACAATATTAACTTTCTCGTCTGTATACTACAACATCAAGTAACAGTCGTGTCCTTTCGGAATATATGACCTTACCGTAATAACTACCTTCAGGCAAAACTTTTGCATGACTGGTTAATAGTGTATTATCTTCGTCGGATAAACGTATTGGCATAGTTTTACTGACACGAGACCGTAATCTAAAAGAAAAGATTCCGGAAGAATATTTACCACATTCAAACTCCCCTACGTAAGAGACATATGACGAATTAGAAATATCTAGATTGAGCAGAATAGCTTTTCTTATACATACTGGAAGTGCAATTATTGATATACATAGTGTACCTATCATTAACCACTTGTATAATAATTTTTTCTTATAAGCTATGATAACAGTTACACACAGAGCAATCCCAAGTAAAATGGCAAAGCAAGTAAAAAATAATTCAACTTTCAGGTCGTTTTCATATGGTTGCATTAAATATTCCTCCGTTATGATACGAGTTTTATTGTGTCATCAATAAGTTGTAATATTGTAGAACTAAAATTAATACAGACTTTTTACTCAGCAACAATTACACAAGCATTCCGATAACCGTTACTCCAAAATAAGAATACCAGGTACCAGATCCTCTTGCCACGAACCGCACTCAGTACCGTTCTTGAATATCTTAAGATGGTACAGACCAACGTTTTCAGGTTCAAAATCATCTTCCGAATAGTATATCAAGAGCATTTCATAGTGATACTTGTTTGTATAAATATCGCAACCTCGTCTATATTGAATTTGTCTTTTGAGGCCACGGTTTCTTTCGTCACTAGCGGGAAATTCATCAAATTCATATTTCTCGATATCACCTTCAAAAAAACTAAAAAGCATTTCAATTGATGCATCCAGATCCTCGCTTTGCTTGTAAGCAGTTTCAGAGAAAACGCTTTTTAAGCTTTCAGTATCCTTGTTTGCCAAGGCATCAAAAATAACCTCCGTGTCACGGTTAAGTTTATCCATACTTGATACTTCACCTGTGGAAAGTATGTTACACGACGTTAAAAACAAAGAAAACGTACACACGTATATAACCAAGATTTTAACCCATTTTCCCATCATAGAATACCTCCGATTTCATTAGAATTAAAAAGATGCCGTATGTTTTGAAGTTTTTTATAATATCCATCTCTACTCATACGAAAAATTTCACCTGTTTTGAGTTCTGAAAATTTAATATCTTTAAAAAAGGAACATCCGGTCAATAATAATGAGAAAACAAATAAAAATATTAGTACTTTAAATATTATTTTCATATAAGTAAGCTCCTTTTATTTATGATAACCTGCGACTATATTTACAACTAATAACAAACGCGACATGTAGTGACTTGATACTGCTGATTGAGGGGAGCTGTGACCGCTTTAGTAGTTAATACGGTCACTTTCCAACTACAGTATACTACTTTTAATTTAAGATATCAAGCAGTTAAGTGTTTTTTTGTTTGGGTGCAGATAATCGTTAAATATTGCTATACGTAGTCTGTTTACTTAATGTATATATAAATCAAACTAATTTTGAAAATCCCTCTTGCAATAAATAAGAAAATGTGGTATAATATTTCTGTTAAACACAAATACTACGGATGACCCGTGGAATAAGGCCATACCAGCCGGGGAGGCAGCGGCGCCCTGTACCTGAAATCCGCTATAGCAGGGGTGGTATCCCGAAACGAGGGTTGGACTTGTGTGGTCTGCGGCTTGTATTTCTGTGTTGAGGAATTGGTCCTGCGCGATCGACGGCTGTGAACCATGTCAGGTGGGGAACCAAGCAGCATTAAGCAGTTTAGTCGTTGTGCCGCAGGGATGCCTGTTCTGAGCAGAGATCTTGCCGGCGCATGGGAGTTTCTTCTCGACTTTCGGGTGTATGGTCTTATTCTGCGGGTCATCTATATTATTGATATGATTTGGGAGGTAAAAATGGAACATTTGGCGCTGTACAGAAAATACCGTCCCCGCACCTTTGAGGACGTGTGCGGTCAGGAGCATATTACCTCCGTTCTCCGTTATGAGTCCGCTCACGGAAGGCTCTCTCACGCGTATCTTTTCTGTGGTCCCCGCGGTACGGGTAAGACCACCTGCGCGAAGATCCTTTCCAAGGCTGTCAACTGTGACTCTCCCGTAAACGGAGATCCTTGCGGAAAGTGCCACAAATGCATAGCCGTTGATGACGGTTCTGCTACCGACATCGTAGAAATGGACGCCGCTTCCAATACGGGTGTCGAGTACATCCGTGACATCCGTGACGAGGTTACTTATACACCCGCTATGATGAAAAAGCGCGTGTACATAATCGACGAGGTTCACATGCT
>JAZUBZ010000029.1:0-24076 GCA_045638805.1 Eubacteriales bacterium | reverse complement strand
GTCAGCCTTGTTAGCGGCAATGATACGGGGGAGGGAAGCAAGGGTGGGGGGGAACTTTTCAAGCTCCTCTGAGATGACCTTGAAGTCCTCAACGGGAGTTCTTCCTTCCGTACCCGCTACGTCTACAACGTGGATGAGCATACGGCAACGCTCAATGTGACGAAGGAAGTCGTGACCGAGACCAAGACCGTCGGATGCGCCTTCAATAAGACCGGGGATGTCAGCCGCAACGAACCCTGCCTCACCACCAAGGCTTACAACACCGAGGCTGGGCTCAAGTGTGGTAAAGTGATATTCTGCGATCTTGGGACGTGCCGCGGAAATAGCCGCAAGAAGGGAAGACTTACCTGCGGAGGGAAGTCCTACAAATCCTACGTCTGCGATCATTTTAAGCTCAAGGAGAACTTCCTTTTCCTCGCCGGGAAGACCGTTCTTTGCGAAACGGGGGATCTGACGTGTGGGTGTTGCAAAATGCTTGTTACCCCAGCCGCCTCTTCCGCCTTTGCAGAGGATGAAGTCATCGTCATCGCACATATCCTTAATGATCTTTCCGCTTTCGGGATCCTTTATAAGGGTACCGCGGGGAACGTTGATGATAACGTCCTCGCCGTTCTTACCGTGGCATTTTGCGCCCATGCCGTCGCCTCCGGGCTCGGCTGTAAACTTACGCTTGTAGCGGAAGGCAAGGAGAGTGTTTACGGAAGAGTCGCAGCGGAAGATAATGTTACCGCCGTTACCGCCGTCGCCTCCGTCGGGGCCTCCCTTGGCAACGTATTTTTCGCGTCTGAAGGAAACGGCACCGTTACCTCCGTTTCCTGCTTTTACGTATATTTTAATTTTGTCTATAAACATTGGTTACTCCGTTAATTATTAAGTGTGTGGATCAGGTGAATAAAGTATTATATCTGTCGATACACTCGGATATAATACGCTGAGCTTCTTCGGGACCGCGAAGGTCTTCAACTGCGGTCTCGAGGTTTTCAAGCTGCTTATACACCTTGAAGAAGTGGCTCATTTCGTTAAATATATGATTGGGCAGATCATATACCGATTTATACATATTGTAGTTGGGTTCTGAATGGGGGATAGCTATGATCTTTTCGTCGGGACTACCGGAGTCTGTCATAGTGATGACGCCGATAGGATAAACGTCAACGAGAGTCATGCTGTCGATAGGCTCGGAGCAGATAACGAGAACGTCGAGAGGGTCGTTGTCCTCGGCATAAGTACGGGGGATAAAGCCGTAATTTGCAGGGTAATGGGTAGACGTGTACAGTATTCTGTCGAGACGCATAATACCCGTCTCCTTATCAAGCTCATATTTAAGTTTACTTCCCTTGGAAATTTCGATTACTGCGGAAAAACAGTCTGCGTTGATGCGCTTGGGATTGATGTCATGCCAGATGTTCATAATAAGCCTCCCTTCAGCCTTTGGCTGTACAAAATGATAATGAAATAAACACGTGTCTGCGTAACAGACAAAAATCTTAATGTTAGATTTTTAGTGTTTGTTTACGCGTGAAATAACTGTATTTTGAGTTAAGCTGTCTTGCATTTCGCGCTGTGTTCTGCTTTTCCCTTTATTTAATAAGCTCTCTTGCCACGTCACCGAGGATCTCACAGCCTCTTACGATGTCCTCGTCAGAGGGAGTGGAGTAGTTGAGGCGGAATGACTGAGAAGGAGCTGAGGGGTCTGCGTTAAAGGTTGCGCCGGGTACTACCGCTACCTTGCGTTCAAGAGCGAGCTTTACGAATGCTGTTGCATCAACCTCGTCGGGAAGAGTACACCAGATGAAAAGTCCGCCTTCGGGACGGGTATAGCTGATGCAAGCGGGGAGGTTCTTATCAAGTGTGTCAAGCATCAATTTACACTTTGCACGGTACAGGTCGCGGATCTTTTCGATGTGCGCGTCAAGGTCGTATTCTGTGATGAAGCGGTGGCAAAGCATCTGGAAGAAGTTGTTTGTATGTACGTCCTCAACCTGCTTTGCGATGACCATCTTCTGAATGATCTCCTGAGGTCCGCGAACAAAGCCTACGCGCATACCTGCGGAGAGGATCTTTGAGAAGGATGAGCAATATATAACGATGCCACCCTCGTCCATTGACTTGTAGGTGGGAATATCCTCGCCTGAGAAGCGAAGCTCGCCGTAGGGGTTGTCCTCGATAATGATAAGGTTGTGACGGCGTGCGATCTCGTAAACCTTGCGTCTGTTCTCGAGAGTAGATGTGATACCACCGGGATTGTGGAAGGTGGGGATGAGGTAAAGTATCTTTGCCTTTTCGGTCTTAGCGATAGTCTTTTCAAGAGCCTCTGTGTCGATACCGTCGTCGCAGAGGGGAACTCCTACGGTTCTTGTACCGCATGAGCGGAATGCGTTAAGCGCACCGATAAAGGTGGGGTTCTCGCAAATTACAGCGTCACCCTCGTTGCAAAGAGCCTTGCACGCAAGCTCGATACCCTGCTGACCACCTGTTGTGATGATGGTCTGGTCACCCTCGCGGCAGATGTTGAATTTTTCTTTCATTCGTGCGTTAACGTCCTCGATAAGGGGAGCGTAGCCTTCTGTGGTGCCGTACTGAAGAGCGGCAGTGGAGTGGTTAGCAAAGATGTCAGCGGCAAGCTCGCCGAATTCCTTAGCGGGGAATGAGAGGGGAGAGGGGTTACCTGCGGCAAAGCTGATGATAGTGGGATCAGCCAGAGACTTGAAGATCTCGCGGATCGCCGACGGCTTCATAGAAGCCAGCTTGTCAGAAAAAATGTATTCCATTGTATAAATTCCTTTTGTATTATAATCTATTGTAGCTTTACCTTATATTTTAACATACCTTGCCTTACAATACAAGGGGAAAACAGGAAAAAGTTGAAAGAGAAGGTGGCAATGTAACGTTACCGTTTATACGGTGATGGGATGTAGTATTGATAATGCGGGTGTTTTATGTTATAATACAGTTGATACGAAGAAGCTACATGAAGACGGTTTCATAATTTTCAAGTTCAACAAGTAGATGCCGATCATCATACATGGACTTGAGTATGTCCGGTTTGATATGATGTGGCAGGTGCGTTTATAAAATGGGCAGAGTAAATAGGAGATAGTTATGGGAATTTTTGATTTTTTTAAGAAGAATAGAGACGTAAGGAACGATCCGGTTGAAGTGGAAACGGATGATCTAAATATCGATCCCGTTGAAGTGGAAACGGATGATTTTGTCGTTGACGTTTTTAACAGTATTTGCGAAAAGTGTGAGTACGGCGAACATATTGAAAAACTGAATGAGCACGAAAGGATCATATATATCACTCAAACTCTCGAACAAGAGATAAATAACGGCGGCTTTTCTCAGTATTTCTTCAATTCGAGCGGTGATTTATCAAACGAATTAGTGGATGCTTTTACAAAGATCGGAGCCTTGAAAACCGCTGAAATATGTAAAAAGGCGTTGACGGTATTTGGCGGAAACGTCCCTGCAGACTGGGAAGAGCGTCAAGAGCTGCTTGAAGAGTTAGACTGTGATGACGTGTTTGATAAATTAGACGATGCTTTTTATGATTATGAAGATAACTTGGAAGGACTTAATTCTGAGTATATTATGAAGTACCGCGAGTATTTTAACTGTTGACACACAGTCTGTGGATTGCTTCATGGCATAATACAGTTGATACGAAGAAGCTACATGAAGACGGTTTCATAATTTCCAAGTTCAACAAGCAGATAAGGAGCCAACTTGTATGAAAATTCTCATATCGATTTTTGTTTTGCTGATATTGATGGTTTCTATTACTACCTGTGAAACGCCGGAAGACGTAGTCTTAACTTCCTTGGGTGAATATGATGATCATGTGTTTTATTCCGAAGGAGGGTTTCAAGATTTTACCGACTATGCTAAATATTATTACACCTCTGTAAGTATTGACGAAAATGAGTATTTTACAAAAATCCAAGAATCAGATTTTACTAATATAAATGAGCATTTGGATGACTTTGAGAGTTGGATTGAAACAATAAAGGATGGAGATGCTTCTCATGAAATAGTTGTAAATTATGATTTTGACAGATCAATTATTGACACCGAAGATTATATCTATATTTATTCTGAAAAACATACGTGGGATGATGGTGATACCTCGCTTGTTGATTACGATATCTATTTCTTTGACACTCAAACTCTCGTTCTTTATTATTTTCACAACAATATATAATACATTTCAAAGAAGCAAAAACACACCGTGAAAAATTGAACCAAAGGCAAAAGATATTTAAAAGGGGTCATTTCACGAATGATCCCTTATGCTTTTTTTGAATGAAAGTTAGGATTATATCTTAATTTTTAACAGATGCAGAGGAGCATACAGTGCTCCCCTCGTTTTGATAGGTTGATATTTTTTCTCATAAGATGCTGTACCAAACTCACAATATACTTCAGCATTCAAAGCTTCCAATCTGTTCGAACGAGTGGCATTGGCTTACTTCTTTTAATTCTTGTTATTCATACAGAAACTTTGTCAAATTAAGTTTGTTTAAATGTTTTCATTAACCCATTTCTTTGACCAAGTAAACAATGCTTCGGACATCGAATTAAAATCAATGGCTTTGCCATTTTTTAAATTCAAGAAAGTTTCGACAATATCACGTTCATCGGTAGATAAGACATGATATAAATCTTCTTGACGTTTGATATAGTTCCCGGTTTGCTTGTAAGCAATTGCCTGTACAACAAAAGAAGCCGATTTATATAACCCTCGCAATATATCGTTGTTTTTTTCATGGAGCATATTATGATCGCATCCGTGATATATATTACAGGTACCGATTTTTATTGCTCTGTTTACAGCATTTTCGTCGATAAGTCCCATCACATCTTCAAGGCTTCCATTGATGGGTGTAGTGTCATGACAAAACTGGAACAGGTCAGAAGGTTCCCAATTCATAATTTCCTTCTTGCCGGAGATGAAACCGCAAATCAATTCTCTGTGAGTCAGGGTATTGAGCATTGTATCATAAGCCCGTATATCCGTGGCAGAGAACTCATCCAGAATCACAACAATATCAATGTCACTTGTGTCACAAGCTTCATCACGGCCATAACTGCCTTGCAAACCAACGAACCAAATACGGTTTCCGAAAGTTTCATCTAATTTCTGTAAGAATTCTTTCATCCAAGCAGTAATATCAATCATTTTAATCTTCTCCGTAAAATTCAAGTTTATCGAACTGATAACATTATACCATAAAAATACGCAAAAATAAATACAACAACAAAAAAACAGCACTCGCTTCTGCGAGTGGTGTAAAGTTTCGTTGAAACTGAAGAGGTAATAACTTATCTATTGGAGTTTTCGGTGTACAGTTTATATCGTGTAATATCGTTGAAAATCGTTTATATTGTGCGTTTTTTGTTTTACCAAAATTGAATATCGTTGTATAAAGTTTATGTTGTTTTATAAAGTTTTGCACCAAATTTGCACCAAAGTTTTTGCACAAATTTTAGAATATAAACACATTAGCTTTTTATAAATACAAAGAAAGCTTAATTACTTTTCAGTTTTTATATTTTGTTTTTCTTGTAATTCTGCCAAGTTCATTTGAATCTCACTTCTAATAATCTCTCGGAGCATTTCGTCTTGAGCTTCAACTGTACTGAATTTTTCAAGCAAGTTAACACTTGACAAAATCTTTCGTCTTCATGTAAAGCCTTGTGATAATGATTCAGTTGACCAAGTGAACTTTTATATACTACAAGTGCAGTTCCTGCAAAAAACTCAGTTATAATACCACCAACAGCAGGTATAAGGGACAATAATAAATCCATTTTAAACACAATTGTCAATACACATGCAACAATTATCATTGCTAGGCCAATGATACACGTCCATATCGCAAGATTAAATGAATGTCTTGCTTGTTTTTGACTCCATGTATAAAACGCTTTAATATCTTCGAGGTTGATTAACATTCGTTCTAAAGCATCAACTGTTTTATTTGATTCATTTTCCTCATTGCCCCGTATGTCACTTTCTGGCTCTTTTGAAATTACTGCTTTCTTTAAGCGCATTGAATATGATTCAATTTCTTCTTCGGCATCATCATGCCATCTTCTCTTCATAATGGAAATATAACTTGTTAAAAGAGCAGAAAAAGCCATTACAACAGAAAGTAATACGGTCATATTTGATACATAATCTGTTTTATCAAAAAGGTCAAAACCAAATAAATCATTTTTTAAATACAAAAGCACAAAGAAAACAGCAAACAATTCTATAGCAAGCGTCATAATTATCATATATGAAGTCTTGCTACGCTCCCTTTTTCCCCTATTTATATTGTGTATCCTCTTTTGTTTGTAAACATTCTCTATAACGATTTTAACCCTTGACACATCTTCTTTGGAATCAGAATTACAAGTTATATAAATATCTTCTTCAACAAATTTTGGAACTTTCGCTCCATTAATAACAATTGAAACTAGCGATTTATCCTTATTTCTGCTTACTAAATCTTTGGTAATCTTAAATTCGTTTTCTGGGAAGTTTTCATCAATAATGGCTAATACGACATCTGCATTTTCAATACCCTTTTTTAATGCAATGTAAGAATGACCATTTAGCTTTTCTGTAACCATTTTAATAGTTTTGATACCAATATTTGACACTAGTTTTTGAGCAATAGGTTTATTTTCTTCTGATGTTAGTACAAATACTTTCATAAAATACGCTCCACCCATTTATTGAGTTATTGTACCATATTTCGACATTCAAGTCAATGATTGCACGCAAAACGGAGAGCATAACGCTCTCCGTTTTTGTTTTAAATAAGGTCCTCTTCAAGACATTTTGCTATTCTCGCCTTGTATTCCTCAAAGATATGGGAATAAATATCTCCCGTGATTGCAATATTGCAATGGCCTAAATGCTCGGAAACTGCTTTAACATCAATACAGAATTGACCACACCTGGTCTGATTTCTTTTGTAATTCCTCCTTCTTAAATGTAAAAGTAACATGTAAACTATATTTAGTTTTGTTTTTTATTTCAAGTAATCTTCTTATAACTCTAAAAACAATCTTAAGGATTCTTTACTCTTTTATTAATCTTAATAACTCTCAATTACTCTCAATTACTCTATGTTAAAGATAAAGAATCATAATGCTTATATAATCATCATGATTAATAAAGAGTCTTATAAAAGAAAAAGAGTTATAAAGATTCTATAAGAATCGTTATAACTCATGAAGATTGCGAGAATATTGAAATCCAAAACAATTTATGGTATAATGCAATCAATTCGACAAACTTGAATTTAAGGAGGTATTTACCATGGAATGTCCTTTTTGTAAAATAGTTAAGAAACAAACAGAGGCGTATATCATTTACGAGTCAGATAATATTATTGCTTTTTTAGATATCGACCCAATTAATGAGGGACATATTCTTGTTATTCCAAAACTACATGAAGCCTCAATAGATAATATGCCAATCAACATATTAACAGAAGCGATGGAAACAATTCAAAAAATTGTTAAAGCATTAAAAGAAATCTACAATATGGATGGATATAGTATTATGCAGAATGGTGGCGAATTTTGTGACTTTGGACATGGACATTTTCATATCTTTCCTAGATATAAAAATGATGGATTTGGATGGAAATATCCAGAAGGTACTTTTGAATGTTCCTACAAAATTGCGGAACGGATTAGAAATGCAATGAATTAAACAAATTCCAATTTGTCGTTCTGCTTTAATACGACTCATACAAAAACACTTTATGACTTTTTGCTGTCATAGGGTGTTTTAAAAAGTTTGCACCAAACTTGCACCAAGATGGATTTTATATCAAAAAGAAAACCCCAAAACCATAATGGTTTCGGGGTTTTTGAATACTCTTTGAAAGTGGGACTTATCTCTTGGAGAACTGGCTTGCACGACGAGCAGCCTTGAGTCCGTACTTCTTTCTTTCCTTCATTCTGGGGTCACGAGTGAGGAAGCCTGCCTTCTTGAGGGCGGGTCTGTATGTCTCATCTGCGAGAAGGAGAGCGCGAGCGATACCGTGGCGGATTGCACCAGCCTGACCGGAAATACCGCCGCCGTTTACGTTTGCAACAACGTCGAACTTACCAACAGTGTTTGTAACACCGAAGGGCTGGTTCATGATGAGCTTGAGAGTCTCAAGACCAAAGTAATCGTCTGCATCGCGGCCGTTGATGGTGATGGAACCGGTACCGGGATAGAGGCGAACACGTGCAACAGAGCTCTTTCTTCTGCCTGTGCCGTAGAAATAAGGTTTAGCGCTTGTATACATCTTTAATACCCGTTCCTTTCATTACATTTCCACTTCGTAGGGAACAGGCTGCTGAGCCTGCTGAGAGTGGTTCTCGCCTGCATATACCTTAAGACGAGTGAGAGACTTAGCACCGATGGAGTTCTTGGGAAGCATACCCTTAACTGCGAGCTCCATTACGAACTCGGGCTTTGTAGCCATAAGCTTACGGTAGCTTGTTTCCTTAAGACCGCCGATGTAACCGGAATGGTGACGGTAGAACTTCTGATCGAGCTTCTTACCTGTGAGAACTGCCTTATCGCAGTTGATGATAACTACGAACTCACCGCAATCAACGTGGGGTGTGAACTCAGGACGGTGCTTACCGCGAAGGATAGAAGCAGCTGTAGCAGCTGTCTTACCGAGGGGCTTACCAGCAGCGTCGAGGATATACCAACCGCGCTTTACGGTTTCTTTCTTTGCCATGAAAGTTGACATTGTGATTCCTCCGAATTAATTCAAATCAAGTTGCTTTTTCGCTAACGGTGAAGATTATACCACATCAAAACCCCTGTGTCAATACCTTTTTGAAACTTTTTTTGATTATTTTGATTTAGCTATATGAGAACTCGTTTTTTCTCGCGTATTCTCTCGTTTTCTATATGTTTGCTCCGTCGGGATATTAAAATTTTTTTGAAAAAGATACGTCTCCGCGTTGGCGGAGACGGTTTTATGGCTAAAATCATTTTTTTTCTTTACAGCAGCCCATCCTCATATACCGCGCGGCAGCCTCCGATGAACTTGGGGCGTACACGTGCTGCGGTAACGTATGCGTGACCGATATTCTTTACCTCAAGTCTCAGCGGTACCGCTACGTGCTTCAGGTGCATACCGATGAGGGTTGAGCCGATGTCGAGCCCCGCGTCTGCCTTGATGAATTCTACGAGATATGCTTCTTTCATATTATTATATGCGGCAGTTGCGAAGGAGCCGCCCGCCTTGGGCATAGGGCGCACGTTTACTCTTTCTGCGTAGGGAAGCTTTTGGTACAGTTCTTTTTCTATAACGAGTGCGCGGTTAAGATGCTCACAGCACTGTGCGGCAACGTAAACTCCAAGTTTTTCCGTAACCTCGGTGATGCCTGCGTATACCGCGTCCGCAACCTCGGGACTTGATGCGTGTCCGATAACACCGCCTGTGATCTCGCTGGAGGAACAGCCTATAACGAGCACGTCTCCCGCAGTAAGGCCTGCCGCCTTGCATACTTCCGCCGCCGCGGCAGATGCGCTATCCTTTATTTCTTCAAGTGTATATGTTTTATTTTCCATTTCTTAATTTCTGCAGGTGTAGAATAACCCGCTGTCCTTTTTCTTCTCAAATTTCCATACTATTGTAACACAAAAACACGTGCTTTGCAATAGCCTTCATAAACGTTCAAAAATATTAATATAAAATCTCAAAAAACATGTGTACAAATGTCGAAAAGTATGGTACAATATATTGTATAAGAGTATAGTGCCCGAGTGTTGCTAATTTCAAAGCGGCAGGGTGTAATCTGAAATGCTCTTTTGCGGACGTGCCGGTGGTACGGACGTACCTATCATTAATTATATGGCAGAAAATAAAAATAGATCAGACTTCAAAAAGAATAAAAAGAACGACAGACCCCGTCCTAAGAGAGAAATTCAGGACGACGGTGAAAATATGTCCGGTATCATTGCGGGCAGAAATGCCGTGCGTGAGCTTCTGAGAAGCGGACGTGCTGTTGACAAGATCGTGGTCAGCGGTAAGGAAGGCGCGGTTGTTCCGATCCTTGCCGAGGCTAAGGAGAAGGGCATTCCCGTTGTAAATGCGGACCCTGCAAAGCTTGACTATCTGGCGAACGGTGCGGTGCATCAGGGTATCATCGCTTATGCTGCTCAAAAAGATTACTCAACCGTTGAAGAGATCCTTGCTATCGCTGATGAGAGAGGTGAAAAGCCCCTTATCGTTATTGCCGACGGTGTAGAGGACCCTCACAACTTAGGCGCTATCATCCGCTGCGCGGAGTGCGCGGGCGCTCACGGTGTGATCATTCCCAAGAGACATTCCTCGGGACTTACTCCCGTGGTTGCAAAGGCGTCTGCGGGCGCTATATGGCACATGGCTATCGCACGTGTTGCAAACGTAGCTCAGACTGTTGAAAAGCTTAAGGAAGCGGGCGTGTGGACATTTGCCGCTGAGGCGGGAGGTACCGACTACTACGAGACTGATTTCGATCTCCCTTGTGCTATAGTTCTCGGCAGTGAGGGTGCAGGTGTGGGCAGACTTGTAAAGGAGACATGCGATTTTATCGTATCTATCCCCATGTACGGCAAGGTGAATTCACTTAACGTGTCTACTGCCGCGTCTGTTCTGCTTTGCCATGCGGCAAGATGCCAGAGAGTGAAAAAATAAGCTTTTTAGTGAACGACTATATCTGCGTCGGTCGAATAGTATACCGACGATTAAAACTATCGTAAAATACGGAAGGTACGGTGTAATAAATGTCACTGTTTAAAAAGAATAAGAATAAAAATAAAAATGAAGAAGTGGAAGTAAGTGAACAGACATCAGAGGAAAAAAACTCCGGAGTTTTCTCAACTGCGGAATTTGATAAGCTTTTCAGTGCTGCTACGGATGATGTTATTTCCGCAACTGCAGAATTTTCTGCGCTTGATGCATCTCTTACCGATATTCACGGCGGATCCTACACGGATTCTATGGATACAGGTACGAACGCAGTAAAATCAGATATGGAGTTTTCCGAGGATGAGCTTAACTCCATCCTTGACAAATATATTGACGAAGACGATCCCTTTAAGGATGCGCTGAACATTACGGCGGCGTCTGTAGAGACTGTGAGCGCAAAGCCCGGAAATGTTATATCCGATGATGCGGCTGCAGAGGACGCTTCCGCGCTTGAAGGACTTACAAGTGACGTTTTCAAAGGTGCTACAGAAGATAAAGTAACAAAAGATGAAAAGAAGGAGCTTTCCGCTGACGAGGCTATAGAGGAGTTTATGAAGAACGTCTCTATGGGCGGCAGTATTACAAAGCTGCTTGAAAATTCCGGTTCGGGTGAGGACGACGGTATTGAGATCCCCGTATTCGCAGGTGAAAATGCGGACGAGAGTGAATCGAGTATGGAAAGTGCCGATGAACGTGACGTAGTTCCCGTAGCTCCCGTAACCGACGGATATGACGACTTTGAGCCTACGCCTGATACAGATAACGTAGGTACTACCGATATGAATCTTCGTATCGCGTTTGGTCTTGAAGAGGATGACGAGGCTGAGGAAGAGGTGAACGATGCCGTCAAAAAGATGGGCGACCACTTTGAATCCGACAAAAGAGTACATAAAAAGTACGTTCCCGAGCATTCTGAATTTACGGATCCCACTCAGGCAAAGGACATTGCTCTTGAGTTCAGAGTTGCAAAGAGGAACACAGGGCTTCGCCTTGTTTTTGCCTTGATCGCCGCGCTCGCTTTGCTTGTGTATGAGAACGTCCCCACGATCACAGGTTTCTTTATGGATACACCAAAGCAGTTTGCAGGCATATTTGATCCTGCGGTCTATCCCGTTGTATACATGATGGGAAGCTTGCAGATACTCTTCATCTGCGCACTTTTTGCACTCCCCGAGCTGAAGCACGGACTTAAGCGACTGTTTACAGGTTCTCCCACTCCCGAGAGTATTACTGTATTTTCTCTCGTTATCTCAGCACTTGCCACCCTTCTCTCAGCATATTTCATCACGTCTGCCGAAGTGCCTCATACATATAATGCCGTTGCGGCAGTATCCGTTGTAGGTACGCTTATATATTCCTACCTCAACGTCAAGCGCGCAATAGCTACCTTCTTTATTGCCGGCGGTAAAAAGAAAAAGTATGCAATGAACCGTATCCCCGATAACGAGGCTCTGCTCTCTCCCGATGAGTATGAAGATGATATGTACGGTGACGTGATGCGTGTTGAACGCACAGGCTTTATTGACGGATTTTTCTCAAGAATGGGTGTGCCCGACGGAATGACGACTGCTTTCTCCGCGGGTCTTATTGGTGTAGCGGCTGCAGTAGCTATACTTTTCGGTATCTTCGGAACCACCGGCGGTACTGTAGCATCCGTTATAAACCTTGTTTACGTTGTAATTCTCGCGGTACTTCCTCTGTCTGTACACCTTGCGTTCAGCTATCCCTTCTACTGTGTATCCAAGATAGCATACGATTGTGACAGTGCTATCATCGGTGAGACTTCTCTTGAAGAGTATGCGTCCGCGGCAGTAGTTTCCTTCGACGACGGAAACGTGTTCCCCTCATTCGGTGTAAAGATCCAAAACATTAGAATATACAATAAAGCAAGGATCGACAGAGTTCTCTACTATGCGTCCAGCACCTTCAGACATGCAGGCGGACCTCTTGCAGACGTATTCGAGGTGGCTACCATGGAAATGGAGCATAGCAATAAGGTGCAGCTTACAGAGGCTGATAAGGGATTTTTGTCCGCAAGCGTTGACGGTGTCAACATCATCTTCGGAAGCTATCCCGCCCTCATCGAAAGAGGACTTGATATTCCCGATGCTGTTGCAATGGATGACGTTGACCTTTCCGACGAGTTGAGTATTATGTATATGTTCAGAGAGGACGTGCTTATTGCAAAGCTTTACATCAAGTACGTGCTTGACGGTGACATTGAGCCTATTATCGGACAGTTCCAGGATTACGGAATGTATCTGTGTGTACGTACCTATGACCCCAATATCGACGAGGACATGATCTGTGCTAAGCTCCAGATAAAGAATCCTCCCGTGAAGGTAGTAAGATACCGTACGTCAGACGCGACCCGCGGAATGACTGAGAGAATGGACAGCGGGCTTGTGACCTGTGGTTCACCCAAACTTTTGCTTCAGCTTCTGCCTTATTGTGATAAGACCATCCACACCAAGCGTACCTGCGGTGCTATATCTATTATTTCCGTGATATTCTCACTTATGGTACTTGCTATTGCCGCAATGTCCGGTAACGTTGGAGATATGAGCTTCATCAACTCACTCTATATGACGATGTACCACGGCTTGTTGATGCTTCTCACCTTTATCGCGACTAAGATATTTATAAGATAAGCTTAGGGCTGTCCTGAGCCGATCCCGGCTCGGGACAGCTTTCGCTATACTATGACTTTGACTTGAGACAGAAAGGATCTTTATATATGCGTGAAGATATAAAAAGCTTTATAGCCGAGGTTTCAAAGCCCGGACGTTATACAGGCGGAGAGACCGGCTCTACTATAAAAGATAAGGCAAAGGTTGATTTAAGAGTTGCCTTCTGTTTTCCCGATACCTATGAGATAGGTATGTCAAACCTTGGCATGCGTATCCTCTGCGGATGCCTTAACAAGATGGACAGAGTATGGTGTGAGAGAGTATTTGCTCCGTGGGTAGACATGGAGGAAAAGATGAGAGAGAGAGGTATCCCTCTCTTTACTCACGAAAGCGGTGATTCCGTAGGTGAATTCGACATGGTGGCATTCACCCTGCAGTATGAGCTTTGCTACTCAAACGTGCTCAATATGCTTGACCTTGCGGGTATTCCCCTCCGTTCATCCGAAAGAGGTGACGATGCTCCCATCGTCATTGCAGGAGGACACTGCTCATACAATCCCGAGCCTATGGCTGAGTTCGTTGACATCTTCTCTATCGGAGAGGGTGAGGACGCGCTCCCCGAGCTTGCTGAGCTGTACCTTAAAATGAAAGATGATGGTACCTATACACGTAAGGATTTCCTTAAGGCGGCTGCCTGTGAACTTGAAGGCTTCTACGTACCTTCTCTTTACACCGTAACCTATAACGAAGACGGAACCATTAATGCGATCACCCCCGAGGAAGGCGTTCCCGCAAAGGTTACCAAGAGAGTAATCGAGAACCTTGATGAGGCGTACGTTCCCACAGAGCCTATCATGCCCAATATCGGCACTGTGCAGGACAGAGTGACCCTTGAGGTATTCCGCGGATGCGTAAGAGGCTGTCGCTTCTGTCAGGCGGGCTTTATCTGCCGTCCCGTAAGAGAAAAATCCCCCGACGTGCTTGACGCTCAGGCGAGACTTATGTGCGCGGCAACGGGATACGATGAGATCTCTCTTTCATCACTATCCATCAGCGACTACTCCAAGGTAGGTACTCTTACCGACAGACTTCTCGCGTGGACGGGGGAATCAAAGACGAGCCTTTCTCTTCCTTCTCTCAGAGCCGATACGTTTACAAAGGAGCTGATGGATAAGATATCCTCTGTCAGAACCAGTACCGTTACCTTTGCTCCCGAGGCGGGAAGTCAGCGTCTGCGTGACGTTATAAATAAGAACGTGACCGAGGAGGAGATACTCCGTGCGGCAGGCGTTGCTTACGGCGCGGGTAAAAGTAAGATAAAGCTTTACTTTATGAACGGTCTTCCTTGCGAGACCGACGAGGACGTTATCGGTATCGCGTCAGTTGCGAAGAACGTTATTGAAGAATACTACAAAACACCCGGAAGAAACAAGCGTCAGCAGCCTCAGGTAACTCTCAGCGTTGCGTGCTTTATCCCCAAGCCTCACACTCCCTTCCAGTGGGAAGGTCAGAACACCTTTGAGGAGCTTGAAAGAAAGCAGGCTCTTCTCATGGGTAATATCCGTGACAGAAAGATCAGATACAACTACCACGATGCAAAGGTTTCCCACCTTGAGGCTGTATTTGCAAGAGGTGACAGACGTCTTGCACCGGCTCTTGAGCTTGCATGCAAGAGAGGTATAAAATTTGATGCGTGGGAGGAGTTCTTCAGTCTCGACACATGGCTTGGACTCTTCGAGGAATGCGGTATTGACCCGTCCTTCTACGCAAACAGATGTATTCCCGATGATGAGGTGCTTCCTTGGGACGTTATTGACTGCGGTGTAACTAAGGAATTTCTTCTGAGGGAACGTCACAGAGCATATGAGGCGGCAACCACTCCCTCCTGCCGTGAGAAGTGCTCTGGATGCGGCGTAAACCGACTTGTAGATGCAAAGTATTGCAGATGGTGTCCCGGTCATCCCGGCGGCAACGAGACCGAGTCTATTACCGGTAACTACAACAAGGATACCCTTGTGGGTGATGAGCTGATAAAGGAGAGACAGCGCACCAATCCCAAGCCTGTACGCGCTATCAGAGTCCGCTTCAAGAAGCAGGAGCCTATGCTGTATATCTCACATCTTGACCTTGCGAAATGCGTTTCCCGCGCTATCGTAAAGTCAGCTCTCCCCGTGTACTATACCGAGGGCTTTAACCCGATCCCCCACCTTGTTTTCTCACCTCCGCTTTCCGTAGGATGCGGCGGATATGAGGAAGTACTTGACTTCAAGATCGTAAGTGAAGTACCCGACAGCGAGATATTCGAAAAGCTTTCCGCTGCTATGCCAGACGGTATAACCGTAACCGAGGTATACACTCAGGAAATGAAGCTTAAGAACATCACATGGGCAGAAAACGAGATAATCTTCCACTCACCGAAGTTAACTGCAGAGAATGCTCCCGCTGTCTGTGATTCGATCACAAACGAATTTTTGAAGACTCCCGTACTTATAATGAAGCGCAGTAAAAGCGGCGAGAGGGAAGTGGATATCACCTCTTACGTAAAGAGCGCATCTGCTGAAATGAGAGACGGAAACTTGTACGTTACAGCCGTAACAAGCGCTCAAAGTGAGAATTACCTTAACCCTGAGTATTTTGCAAAGGCTATCGCGGAAAAGTATGGCCTTAACGGGGAAGACACTTACCATGAGATCTTCCGCGATAAGATGACCGACGCCGACGGCAAGGTCTTCCGCTGATCAGAATATCCCCTCAAAGGACAGCTTTTCCGACAGCTTTAGTTTTGTAAGCTTTTCCTTAAGTAACTCAAGGCTTGATACGTAATTACCAACGTCCCACGATATCACAGCGCTTTTCAGCGATATGAGCTGGTTTTCCACGTCGTCGAAATCTCTGTGGCTTATGAACGCGCATAGTATCTTCCTTTTTGAGTTCCATTCATTAATAGCACTGTCAAGGCGTCCGATGTATTCGGACGCCTTAACTTCGTCTGGGAGAGTATCAAAACTTTCTGCGAGATCAAGCTGATCGGTAATGGTACTTGACACGTACATCTGCCCGAACACCGCAATACCTGCGCACATTGCAAGGGTAATCAAGGCAAAGATAAGACTTTTCAACTGTCGTGCCCTCCGCTGTATTTTTGTAAACTAAGGTCGTTTTTTTTCGGGTCGCCCGCTGATGCATAAACCGAAACGTCACCCAGATCGTCAATGGTCATTAGGAATATGTGGGGAAGTGAGATACCGATTTTTTGAAGAAAACCATCGAGCCATACCTCTGTTTTTCCCGAAGACATAAGTCCGTTTTGGTTGACCTGTCCGTCAACTATTACGGGATGGGCACAGCCGTGCTCGTCAACAGGGAGGTCAAGCTGCTCGGGGGTGAATGGTGATGCGTCTGCACGGGTGAGTACCGACATTTTACCGTTTTCCTCAAGTATTGCCCACTCCACCTGAGATATGTCGAAGCAACCCTTCAGCCTCAGCTCACCAAGCATCTCTTCCACGTCAAGACGGTTCTTTGCAAGAACGTCGGGACGAAGCCTGCCTTTCTCAATGATGACAGAAGGACCTCCGCATAAGAATTTTCGGAAGGCAGGACTTTTGGTCTGCAGGAAGGAAAATATCACCTCTGATGACAGAAGAACTGCTATAGGCAGAATGGCGTGAGTGAGAGGTACGTTCTTGTCTGTTATGGGAAATACCGCAAGCTCCGAGAGCATGAAGGTGACAACAAGCTCGGAAAGCTGCATTTCACCGATCTGTCTTTTGCCCGTAAGTCTGAGGGACAAAACGAGGATGAGGTATATTACTATCGTGCGAAGAAGTACAGTCGTCATGATGAGCCTCGAGGATATGATGAGTTTTGTGTTTAACTAAAATTATCGACAGATACGCGGAGGTATATTCGCATGAATCCGGTTTGGTATTCTCTGTTAAGTTGAAATTATTTTTCGAAATAGGTATTGACAAATGGCATAAACTATAGTATAATACCAAAGTACACGCAGGGATATCGAAGCGGTCATAACGAGGCGGTCTTGAAAAACTCCTCTTATCATTCCCGCAGTTTTCGTAAAACCCTTGTGTTTATTGGGAAATTTCGCATTCAGTGTGCAGTTTGCGAACTACCTATCTCGCAGTTTTCTCGCAATTTTCCAAAGTTAATATTTTTGATATCAACTGTTTTTTACAGTTTTGATATACGCAGGGATATCGAAGCGGTCATAACGAGGCGGTCTTGAAAACCGTTTGACAGCAATGTCACGTGGGTTCGAATCCCACTCCCTGCGCCACTTGGAGCCAAAAACCACGGTTTTTGGCTCTTTTTATTTATTTTTTTGCGTGAATTTCGCCGTTTTTCCTCCACTTTTGGTTTTTTACTGATTTGATGTAGCTCTTTTCTCTCATTTTTTTGCGAGAAAACTGCGAGAAACTTTACTTTGCTAAAGTGGATAGCGAGTCACTTATTATTCCCGCACTCGTTACCTTGCTCGCCATGTCAAGATGGGCGTATGTATCTGCCGTTATCGAGATCGTACTGTGTCCAAGCCATGCTTGGATCTTTTTCATTTCTTCGTTGTTTGCAAGCATTAGCGTTGCACATGAGTGGCGCAAGTCATGGAATCGTATTTTTTCCATTCCGTTCTTTCTTAGGATCACCTTGAAATGCTCCGTTACATACTGTGGCTTTATGATGTCCCCTATCGGATTCACACACACATAATCAAGGTATTCACTGTTATATGACTTTTTAAATACCCGTTTCATCTCTTCTTGCTTCGCTTTTTCCTTTATGAGCTCTTGCTCTACAAACGGTACAAGCGGTAAGCTTCTGAACGATGACTTCGATTTCATTACGTCAAGTCCCTTGATTACTGTCTTTCCACTCGTCTTATCCTCAATGATTTTATGTCGGATATGTATCCTTTTTTCATCAAAATCAATAGCACTCCATTTAAGTCCAAGTACTTCGCTTCGGCGCAGTCCGTAATATACAGTTAGTATTATAACCATTCTCATCGGGTCGCCGTCAAGTGAATTTATAAGCTGTTTCAGCTTGTCGGCGTTATAATAATCTGCTATATACTTCTTACCTTTAGGTCGGTTTGCTTGGTCACACGGATTTGTCGGAATGATACTTTGTTTCACAGCATGCTTGAACACCAAGTGCAATAACGCATGATGCTTTTGTGCTGTGTTTCCCGTCAAGCCATTGTTTAACAAATGGGTATAATAGTCATTGAGATCTGCTCCTGTTATGTCCTTGACACATAGGTCAAGCTCCTTAAAATACGGTACGATTCTCGATTCTACCATGCCCTTATAGGCACTGTATGTCAGTATAGCAACGTTGTTCTTATACTGTTCTAACCACTCGGTTATGTATTCATGCAGAGGCGTGTTAGCAATCCTCACTCGTTCACGTTCGGCTCTCGTCATGGTGTCCATCAAGTACATCTCACCGGTGTTATATTTTGCGAGTACCTCGTTCAATCTGTGATTTGCCTCTGTCTTGGTACCTCTTTTGGCTTCGAGATCTAATCCCTGCCACTTCTCCTTACGTTTTCCTTCGGGAGTATAGAGGTTGATTACTGCGTACCATTTACCATTCTTTTCGGCCAAGCGGCCTGTTATTCTTTTCATTTATTATCCTCCTGTTTTTTTGATTTGTTCAAGAATGATACGGTAACTTCATCGGTATTATCAGGATACCACATAATTCTTGAAAAGTCCAGCTACTTTGGGAGACTATTTGGGATTTACTTGATAATTGTTTTCATCAAGCAAAAACTTAATCAGACACATCTTCGGTACTATTATCTTTCCTCCGATCCTGATGGACGAAAGTTTTCCGCTGCTTACCAGGTTGTATGCTTTGTTTTTACCTATCCGCAAAATTTTAGATACTTCAGCTACTGATAACACGTCTGAGTATTCTTTAAGCATTGAAAGATACGCTCTTTCATTCATTTACAAATACCTCCGAATTTCTTAACACCCAATGCTGTTACGATTGCTTGATCTACTGCTCTCATCTTTCTTTTACTGATACAACCGATACATTTTACAAGGCGGGATTTATCTACTGTTCTGATCTGCTCAAGTAATATTAAAGATTCCTCTTTTAAGCATTCGGGCATAACGTGTACATGCGTAGACTGCTCCGGCTTGGATTTACTGCCTGTCAATGGTGCAATAATTGTCGTTGGACTGTTTGTGTTATAATTATCGTTTTGAATTATTACTACAGGGCGGATACCGAATTGTTCAGATCCTCTTGCGGGGGATAGATTGGCGACATATATTTCGCCTCGTTTGACTTCTTTTATCATTGTTATCTCCTTCTATCATTGATGTTTGCTGTGGTGCTTTCAGAACGCTTTTGAGGCTTTGTGAGTGAATGTGTCTCCTTCTCTTGTACTCGTACTTTGGTTCATGCGCTACAAACGCTCACACGCGCATCGTGGGGCATTGCTAATCTTGTGTTTCCACAAAAAATAGTTCCCCTCACTTTTTATGGTAAAAAGTAAAGGGGACTATGCATAATTTGATTAGTTATCTATGAGTTTCTTTAGTTTTTCAAGGATCTTTCCGATTCGCCTGCTAATACTTGACTGATTAACACCGTGTATCTTAGCAATCTCGGTTTGAGATATCTCATTAAAGAAATGCTGATCAATAAGCCATCTTTCACAATCATCCAGATAGTCTAATATCTCATTAAGTTTATCAAGCATTACATTAAGAGTTGCTTGTTCTGCGACGTCTGTAGACTCATCAATGAGAAAGTCTTCGCCGTTAAAGTCTTCACTATCAAATGAATTATATGAAATATCACCTCGCCGAAAAGAACTTGAGTCAAGATAGATCTGCCTGTTATACGCCTTGTAATACTCATCAAAGTCTGCTTTTGTAACTTCAAGGAGCATACCGTATAGTGGAAGAAACAGTCTGTTTTCATAAGACGGATCGTTACAGAATTGTGTATATGTTATTTCTATGTATTTATTGTTTTCCTTAATAAATATCTTTTCCGGTGTGTTTTTGTTCACCGCTTTATACCTCCAATCATTCGTTGTAGAAACTACAAAACGACTGATCGGGGGGAGCTCTGATATGAATATAAAAATGCTTACTATACGGTTCAGGATACCGTGCAGTAAGCATTTTCTTATATAAGTGAGCTGACAGCTCACACTTTGAGGAGTTTGCTACAGATACTAATCCATAGATTTTTTTGACCGTTTACCGTCAATTTTTCCTATGTTTAAACAACTGTACAATAATCGTCGCTTGTTACGAGCAACTATGTGCAATGGTTTGTCCATCGCATAAATAATCCCTCCAATTCAAAACTCAGAATTGAAGGGATTTGAGCATGACAATACACCCCGTCAAAACTGCGTTTTTTTTTAATATGGCGGGGGACTTCTGTCTATATATTATTCACTGCATATATTTCTGAACTGTTTCTCTTAGAAGGATTATAAAGTATAATAAAATCGGGAGGTGATTATGCAGTGCATGTTTCCGATGATAAACTGGGTAAAATCGTAAAAATTGCCCGGGAAGATGCTGACATTTCAGTAGTTGAGCTTGCGTCAAAGATCGGTGTATCAAAGCGATATCTATATGAAATTGAAGCAGGGAAAAAGAAGCCAAGCTTTGACATCTTATATTGCTTAATTCGTGAACTGTACATAATACCGGACTTGATTTTCTATCCCGAAAAGTATTCCAGACACTCCGAGATAGAAAACCTTATCCGTATGCTTTCAGTTTGCGATGATAACGAACTGGCCCTCGTTACCGCAACTGTGAAAGCCTTGGTTGGTAGGTGATCCGACAAGTAGCCGTGGGGTGCATAGCCTCGCGGCTACTTGGGTGTTGCAGATGTTTTATTATCTATTCATACAACATCCTTAGAATCTTTTCCTCATTGTCAAACACTTATTTGAATGTTTCTGTTATTAGTTTAATGATGGATCAGTCTCTGATAAATACATATGCAAATCCAAGAGAATTCTGTCAATTAAGCGCCTTCTAATTTCCGCTAGTGAGCAAATATCCGAATCTAACGAAATTAGGAACTATTTTCAATATTTATATCTAACCTCGTACATATGTGTTTTTTTACTTGATAATAATTAGGGAAATCAATCATCATAACCCATGATGATATGATATATCTGTTTCTCACATTCACCAGATTCTAAGATTTTAGCAATAACCTTAAATATTATCATATTGTCTCCAGTTTGGCTATATTTTATAACCAATGTACTTGCATTTTTTATTGCCATGAACGACTGATATGCCAAATTCTGCATTCTCAAATACTTTTCATCTTTAAATTCACGATACAAATAGGAGAAAAACATATGAATCTTAGCATTTCGACTCCCCCAGTAAAACCATGTTACACTACTTAATAGATAGTTATAATAATTAAAATCAAAAACTTTTCCAACAGCATTCTTTTTGAGTATATCATTACACAATTTTATATAACAGTCCCAAGACATTTCTTTACCATCAAAAGACTTGAAAAAATCGGGCAATTGGTTGATGTTATATAGAATATCCTGTTTAAGAAACGTTGCATCCAATAACTGGAGTTTAGTTTTGTCATCATAAAATTGTACATTTTTGAACGGTAATTCCAAAAAATCCGGTTCGAATAATGGGTCAATACATATTAATAGTTCTTTCTCTGTGTCATATCCAATAATTACTGCAGAATGAACTTCAGTTATATCCTCACACTTTCTCCATGGCATATCAGCAGTCCTTCCGTTCAGTATAATCGGATCTCCATTATCAATACTCTCTATTATACCGGCAATGTTAGCACACCTTTTATTTAACGTTCTAATATTGTACTTGTTTTCCAACAACATAAAATAATTACTGAATGGTAACTTGTACAGTTTATTCATATCAAAGGGTAGATCAATATTAGTTGCAGGAATATACGAAACGTGACCATCATCAGCAAACAGAAGTTCAAAATGAGGAATATTATAATATCTAAATAATTTGTAAAGGATAGCACTTTGACAGTCTCCGTAGTCTCTAATATGCTCAGGAATAATATCAAGAACTTTTTTCACTTTGTATGGCTCCTTTTTATTAATAAACTTATTATTGTAGTATTCTCATTCCGAATGGTGTGTACCGTTCGCTTATTATACACATCACTCGAATTTATATGATTTAGTTATTTTATACCCTATAAAACTCAGCCTGCTTGTTGAAGAGATCATAATATAATCCCTTCTTTTGGATAAGCTCGCTGTGTGTACCCATTTCGACACACTCACCGTCATTTATAACCAATATCTGACTTGCAGTAGTAGCAGCAGAAAGACGATGAGTTACGTACACAACACATTTACTATGGCCAAGTTCAACCATCTTTTCAAATAGATTGCGCTCTGCTTCAGGATCAAGCGCAGCATTCGGCTCATCAAAAAGCATGAGGGATGAATTTTTGAAGAAAGCCTGAGCTATCGCAACTTTTTGCCAATTACCACCCGAAAGTTCAAGTCCATCGGGATCAAAAGTCTTTCCTAAGTATGTGTCTATTCCATCTTTAAGTTGGTCAACATCAATGTTGATTTCTGCACTCTTGTATGCTTTCAATACGCGTTCATCGTCGTCCAATGCATTTATGTCGGTAAGGGCGATAGTCTCGCGAATTTTTAGATCATATCTGCAGAAATCTTGAAATACTGCGCCAATGCACTTGTAATAACTATGAATGTCGTAATCCTTGAGATTTATACCATTAACAAGTATTTCTCCACTGTCGGGATCATATAGGCGAAGAATTAGTTTTACAATAGTCGATTTACCAGCACCGTTAAGGCCAACAAGTGCAAGACTTTGATTTTTATGGATAGTAAAAGAAACGTTTTTTAGGATTTTGGTGTCTGTATGAGGATATGTAAACGATACATTTCGGAATTCGATGGAATTGACTTCTTCTACTATCTTATTTCCGGTATTCTTAACAAGAGGTTCCATCTTTAAGAAATCGGCGTATCTACTAAGACGCATCTCGCTTTCGTAACTCTGATTGATTACTCCGGTAAATGCGACAATAGCTCCAAGAAGCTGTGATGCTGCTCCTCCGTAAAGAGAATAATCACCTACAGTCATGTTACCATTGATAATTTCTGTACCAACCACAACCATAACTACTGTAGTTGAAACAATGGGGAGAAGGGAAGCGAGCGAAGTAATGGAAAACTTGAACTTTTCAAGTTTAACCTTCTCCCCAAACCATTCCTTCCACATCTCAAGGAATCTTGCCTTGATGTAGTCTTGAATGTCAAATACTCTAAGATCCTTTGCGGTTCCTTTAGACTGAAGGAGTCCCTTAAGATATCCGAGCTTACGGTCATTTCTTGCTCTGCTAAGTTGCCAATCATACTGTCTTTTGGCAATATACTTATCAATGAATAACCCCGGCAAACTACAAGTTAAGATCATCAAAGGCATAAGCGGGTTTAGGCTTATCATAATTGCAAGAT
The DNA here is from genome assembly GCA_045638805.1 of Eubacteriales bacterium. Lineage (GTDB taxonomy): Bacteria > Bacillota > Clostridia > Oscillospirales > CAG-272 > RUG11130. The sequence goes on along the minus strand of JAZUBZ010000029.1, from coordinate 152 downwards.
ATGAGAATAACTGTACGACACTTCTGATGAATGTAAGAGAAATCCAAACCAAATTTTGCAGAGTTCTTGAGTCTCGCATTGCATTTTGCATTTCATCATGGAATGTGGGGTTATCAAAATACGAGATATCAAGTCTATTTACCTGATCGATT
>JAZUBZ010000028.1:0-9410 GCA_045638805.1 Eubacteriales bacterium | reverse complement strand
CTTTCCCGTGCCATGAGCGTAACCGTGCTTTACAGAATGGCGGGTGAACCTGCGTTTGACAGCGTACCCTACAACTTCACGGACGTGGAAGAAAACTCATGGTACACCGACGCCGTAAAATGGGCTTATTCCTACGGAATCGTCAAAGGTAAGAGCGACACGTCGTTTGCCCCCGCCGATGAGATAACACGTGCAGAATTTGTAGTCCTACTTTCAAGATACGCATACCACATGGAGCTTGAGCTCCCCGAGATAAGAGATGGAAGTCTCAATGATTCCATGCTCACACCATCGTACGCAAAGCTTTCCGAACAGCTGATGTATCGAGCAGGAGTTGTAAACGGTATGCCCGGTAATAAATTCGTGTATTACGCAAAGATCACTCGCGCAGAAGCCGCAGCAATGATAAACAGATTCATCGCAAAAGCAACCGTACTCGATCCCGATGCGTATACTGACGTGGTATTCATCGGTAACAGTATCACACAGTCCGGACGTACACGTGACCATTTCGAAGCACTTGCCGATGGGAAAACCGTAAAAGTTCACGATTACTCAGACGGTGGTGCTTATCTGGCGAACCATTATAACTGGTTTGTTTCCGAAGCAAATTCACCTTATGTCAACACTGTAGAAGAAGCGGAGATCATCATTTTCCAGGAATACGCAGGTGGACTTCCTCAGATAGGCAGTGACGAAGAGCTTTATGATCTGAGGTATGAAATGAACCATCCCGGTTTCATGTTTGCTTCCGGCAAAAACGTTGTGGGTATGCTCAGAGATATCCTCGGAACCGATAAAGAATATTATTCCTATTCGGCTAACGTTCTGTGCGGTCCCATGATGGGTGACTCCTTTATTGATTGGCAAGGCAGGGAAGTGGAGAACGACAACGAGACTATACTTAAAATACAGGATATCCTTGAGGAAAGGTTTGATCTTCCTCATATGTACGTACCTAACGTTGCGGCAAGCGATCCTACACTCGGACTTCATTTGCAGAATGATATGTATCCCGACTTAGTACATCCTACCGACCTTATGGGATACTGCATCGCGCTCACTATGTACTGCAAAATATTTAACGTTCCCGCAGTTGAACAGAACAACGGAGCGCTGACATACGACAAGATTCCCGGTGAAACACAGGCTGAAAAAGACGAGCTGATGCAGAAGATCAAAGCAGTCATTGATAAAAGCCTTGAAATGCAGGAATAAAGTACAGCGCAACAATTCAGAAAGGAATTAATACCATGCTCGAAATAAAAAACTTAACTAAAATCTATCCCCTCGGCAAGAAAAAAGCTCTTGATGACGTCTCATTTGAGATCCCAGAAGGTATCTTCGGTCTTATCGGCAGAAACGGTGCGGGTAAAACGACGATAATGCGAATCATAGCAACTGTTATGGATCAAACCGATGGTGCGATCTACTTTGACGGCAAGGAGCTGAAATCAAACCGTAACGAATTCCGTAAGTCCCTCGGTTACCTTCCGCAAAGCACAAAGCTCATGCCGAGACTGAATATTGTAGAATTTCTCGATTACGTCTGCATAATGAAGGGGATCAAGGATAAAAAAGAACGCAAGGAAAGAATTACAAACGCCATTGAAACTGTCGGTCTCGTAGGAGAAGAAAAGAAGCGCATAGGTAACTACTCCGGCGGTATGCTTCGCCGTGCGGGAATCGCGCAGGCGATTATTGACGAGCCTAAGGTACTTATCATCGACGAGCCTACCACGGGTCTTGACCCCGAAGAAAGACTCTACTTTCTTAACCTGCTCTCACGTATTGCGGTGGGCAGAACGATCATCTTCTCCACCCACATCACTGCAGACATCGAAAACCTCTGCCGTAACATCTGTATTCTTGAACAAGGTCAAGTGAAGTATGTTGGCGATAAAGGTGAGTTTATCGACGGTATCAAAGGCAAACTTTGGGAACATGAAGGTACACCCGAAGAAGAAGCAATGCTCCGCCGTGATGCGATAGTTACGTCAGTTGCTTACGTTGACGGCGTAGCTAAGGTGCGCTACGTAGCAGACGGCGGACTCACTGATTCTGTATCGGTTGAACCCACGCTTGAGGATGCGTACATCCATGCGCTGGGTGGAGTGAAGAGATGAATTGCCTAATCTATCCTTGATAAGGAGGTACATATGTTTTTCGCTACATACAAAACAACGCTGAAAACGCTTCTCAGGTCCATTCTGCTATGGATCGTGATCGTTATCGCGTTTGGAGCAGTTATGTCATCTGCGGCAAGCGTCAATTCTTCGTACACCATTGTTGAAAACAATCTGCCCGTAAAGGTTGTGTATGATACAGACCCCGAATATATTCTAAAACGAGAAGTATCTATACAAACGTACGTAAACGGAACCGCCTGCTGGATGATGCTGTACGTCATACCCGTTTTCTGTGTCGTTTCAACAATGCTCGTTCTTACACGAGACTACTCAGACAATTTTTTCGAGATCCAAAAGTCGGCTGGGATAAAAACGTTTTCAAACTTAACGGCTAAGCTACTCGCTATATTGACTGTAATATCTGCAGTATATCTTTTAATTAATTTTGTCTCAGGTAATTACTATTACTTTACGCGCGGAGGTGTTGAGGGACTTACAACAGCAGAGCATTTTGCTGATAATATTTCTAGGATATTCAGAATGTACATTACCTCAGGTCTGCCGTCGATCCTTGTATACACGCTTATTACGTATATGTTTGCAAGTATTTCGAAAAGCGGCTTTATAGGCGGCGTTCTCGGAAGCTTATACGTTTTATTCGTTTACTGTATGGAAATCACACTGCGTTCCCATTTTCCCGAATGGTTCAGAGAGTATTTTTCACCCCAATCGGATTTTTCTTATAGGTATTGGGGATTTTACGGTTCCAAGTGGCACAATACGTATATGAGTCCCTATACTCTTGCACAGGTACTCACTTGGCTTGGGATAATGGTTGGTTTTATCACAGTATTCAGCCTTATTACGTATTTCGTAACAAGAAAAAGAACTATATAAAAGGAGAAACAAAAATGAAAAAACTACTAAGTATCATTTTATCTGCGCTAATGCTCTTATCTGTAATACCCGCAGTTATAAGCGCCGCGAATATGCCGTTTCGTGATGTAGACCCGTCAGCGTGGTATTACGACGAAGTGGAAACGGTATACGAAGCAGGGATAATGGAGGGAAAGACGGGGACGAGCTTTGACCCTTCCGCCAACATGAGCCGCGCGGAATTTGTAACGGTGCTGTGCCGTCTTTCAGGAGAAGATTACAAGGGGAAAGGCGAAGACTTAACTTTCACTGATACTTTGACAGACGCCTGGTATGCCGATTACGTAGCCTGGGGTGTTGAAGCTGAAATGGTTAAAGGACTCCCGGGTAACAAATTCGCACCCGACCAAGCAGTTTCAAGACAGGAAATGGCTGTATTCATCGACAGATTCACGTCTTACATGCACGTTCATCTTAAGATGATGTCTGCCGGTAAAAACTTCAAGGATTCGTCAAAAATTGCGGAATACGCGAAAGCATCCGTTGACGTAATGAGAAGAAGCGGTATTATTACAGGCGACGAAAACGGCAGATTTAATCCTTCAAACAACGCAAGCCGCGCAGAAGTTGCGGCTGTAGTCAAGAGGATTATCCCGCTTCTTGACAGCACAGAAAATACATCTCCCGACGTTGACAGAGAAAACTTTGACGTACAGATGGCATTTGATTACAGCGACGCAAGATGGGACGGTCTGCCTTATAGGATATATTTCCCCGAGGGATACAGCGAAGACAAAGAATATCCCGTAACCTATTTCATCGGTTCCAATGATGGTAATGGTACTGATAATAAAAAACAGCTTGATGATGCAAGTATTATGTTTTTAAACGCTGGAAGTCCTATATTTGACAGTATTGTAGTTGTACCGCAGGCGCCCGTTACCTGGAATAACGCAATGCCAAGCAAACTTAGTGATCTTTTAGACCATATAAATGAAAAATATAACGTTGCAAGTGATCGGACTTATATGATTGGCGCACGTGGCGGCGTGTGGGCATCATGGAAAATGCTGTTGCTTCGACCCGAAAGCATATCTGCTGTACTGTTTGTCCACGGTGTTGGGCCCACCGCATACGGACATGAAGGCGTTATTGATGAATTTATCGATGATATTCCTGATGAACTTAAAGATATTCCCATCCATTTTTTACACGACACAGACGACGGCGTCAAGTTCGAATGGAGAATGGGACCGACTTACGGACGCGATATCAGTAATGCATTAGTCGAGCTTGAAGGCTTCACTAACGTATACCTTACGGAAAGAACAGGCTACGGCGAAAACGTCTATAAACATTTCGTTACTGAAGACGACGTATCCCTCCTTGATTGGCTCTTTGCACAGCGCAGAGAAACAAAATAATAATATCGGAGATTGCTTATGAAAAACTTATTTTCTAAAATTATAACGAAGGCGAAAGAATTTACAAGTTCTTTGACTCCCGCGTCTAAGATCAAATACATAATCGTATCCGCACTTACCGTTGTACTTGCAGCATCCTTAATAGTTGTTGCCTCACTTAATACAAGTACTCCCGAATTACCCGATGTACCTGACAATAATAATGAAACAGAGAAATCGGAAGCTACCATTGATTTTGACACGGAAATGGTCTTTGATTTCGGAGAAAATACCTCCTCTGAGAGTACGGCAGATGACACTTATGCTGATAGCGAAGGCTCATCAGCAGAAACTGCCGAACCCGAAGAGATAGTTTCAACAGAAACCGTATCAAATACAGATGCAGAGGAGAGCACCGAATACTATACCGATGACGCTCCCGATACAGCAGAAACTTATATTGATAACGATAATTATGAGTATTACAATAATGAAGACTACTACGGTGAAACTTATAATAATTACGTAGATAATAATGAATATGAAAACTACGAAAACAACGAACCCGTAGTTGTCTCACCGGTAGTCCCCTCATACGAAGTGAAGCCTGCAGAAACGACGGCATCCAAAGAGACAACCCCGAGGCCTGCAGAAACTACGACTAAGGCTCCCGAAACTGATCCTAAGCCCGTTGAGACAACAACAAAAGCAGTTGAGACAGAACCCAAGCCCGTTGAAACTACCACGAATGAACAGGCATCATCTCCCGTAGTGCAGGGGCAGTTCACCGCAAAAGAAAAGACATATGACTACAACGGTGCCAACGTTTCTATCCTTCAGGTAGAAAATCTGTCAGATACAGCTTACACAGTTACTATTACGGGTAAGTTTAAAGATTCAAACGGTAACGTACTCAAAACTGAAAGTAAGACCTTTGAAGGCTTCCCCGGAGGTTGGAGCAATTACTTTGTATTCCAGCCGGGTATTAAGTACAGTAGCGCTTCGTGGCAAATGACTGCAGAGGAATACGGCGATTACGTATATGCGGACTGTTTTGAACTGGGTAATGATGTTTACTGTCAGGTTAGTATATTCAGAGTAAATGATAAAGGTGAAATGCAGTTTACGGGTACACCTGAAGAACTTGCTAATCTAAAGGAAAAGGTCGGAGTTTGGATCTACTATGGCCCTTTAAACAACAAGCAGGACGTTTCCCTTTGGGTAGACGTTGAAACCGTTATATTTGACAGTAACGGAGACATCTGTTTCATTGATTCCGTAGGAAAAGCAGGCTATACAAATCCACCACATAAAGATTATTTCACACTACCTTTTTATTCAACAGATATTCCATGGGAAAATAAGAGTGAATTTACACTGCCCGAAAACCTTAATAACGTCACGGGTATCGTAGCATATACTTACGTGTCTGATCAGCCTATGGTAACTAATAATTAATTTCATACCCCAAATGCTATCCTAAGAAGCGGAATTATTATCCAAACTCTTAAAGACGACCACCGAAATAAGGCTGCTCTAAACGCAAATTAATTGTCACAAAACAGTGGTGAGGATCGTTATTATATATGAAATCAGAAATCCAACTAATTCTTTCTAAAGGATCAATTTGCTATGAAAATTTCATTTTCGTCTTTCAAGAATAAGCCCTGTGGCATATCATTTTGCCGTTTGAAATGCATCCTGTTATTTGTTTTAGTGCTTGCTTTAATTCCCATTTCTTTTGCTGTTGCTGACAGCAGTATAAGCAATCTTCCGTTTCGGGATGTAAAACCCTCAGCATGGTACTATGACGAAGTAAAAACTGTATACGAAAAAGGTATCATGAAGGGGAAAAACACAGACAGCTTTTCACCAACCGACGCTATGACAAGAGCCGAACTCGTAACGGTGTTATACCGTCTCATAGAAGAAGATTATGAAGGCTTTGGAAACAGGCTGACGTTTAGTGACACCGAAAACGACGCATGGTACTCTGATGCTGTAGCTTGGGGAGTTGATATGGACGTAGTCAAGGGATTGTCTGATAACCGTTTTGGTCCAAACCTCTATGTTACAAGACAAGAGGTTGCGGTTTTTATTGATAGGTTCACTACTACCTACAGTCTCAACGTTTGTCTCAAACCTATGACAGATGCCTTTAAAGACAGCGATGAAATAAGCGATTTCGCCTCATTTTCCGTTGAGATAGTCCGTCAAAACGGAATTATGGGAGGTGACGAAAAGGGATATTTCAACCCCGAAGCCAATATTTCAAGAGCTGAGGTAGCTACAGTCATTACAAGAATTATGCCTGTTGTTGAGGAATACAAGCTCACAGAGGAGAGTAACTCCGTCCGCGTACAAAAGTATTTCCTGTACGGTGAGGATGATGCCCCGCTTCCATACAGGATATACCTTCCTCTCGATTATACTGAAGAAAAAGAGTACCCGCTTCTTGTATTTCTACATCATAACATCCTGCAAGGAAGTGATAACAATCATCAGCTTCAAGCTCTTGTAAATCTCTTTGAGAACAAAGAAAGTCCTGTAAGAGACAGCATTATTGTGGCACCTCAATGTCCTTGGGGCGGATGGTGGAGCGGAGATCCGATCGACAAGGTTGCACAACTCGTTGATATCATTAACGAAAAATACAACACAGACCTCTCAAGGCAGTATTTTTGCGGTGTATCAATGGGCGGTGACGGAACTTTCGAAATGCTCCTTCATTATCCTGAAAAGGTTTCGGCTGCAATGCCCGTAGCAGGCTCGGGATTAAACTTCGACTACGACGAAAACGGCAATCAGTTTCCCACAAATATCAACGAGAAAATGTTAGACATTCCGATCATGATTATCTATGATACAAAGGATGAGTATGTCCCCGTAGAGTATAGTCGACTGATGTATGACAGTCTTATAGAAGCAGGGGCTACCAAACTCACTCGAAGGGAGACCAGCGGATATGGACACGGTATCTGCAGTTACTACGTAACAGCTGATGATATATCAGCCATAGAATGGTTATATTCCCAGCGCAGAGATGTTTCGGTCTTAGAATGAAAGCAGACACTTTAATACACAAAAACTTTAACTATTTCATATCTGGAGAGATACAACGTGAAAAAAATACTATCTATTATTTTATCAATAGTGATGACCACATGCTTCGCCGCATCACTCTCAGCTTCAAAACAGGCTGACAGTACTTTTGTGGATATCTCCGAAGACAAGTGGTATTACGAATATGTAAAGACCGCATACGAAAACGGTATTATGAATGGCAAAGGGGATAATATATTTGATCCCGATGCTTACATGAGCCGTTCTGAGTTTGTCACCGTTCTTTGCCGCATTTCGGATAATGAGTACGAAGGTGACAATACGTATATTAAGTTCGATGATACTGAAAAGGACGAGTGGTATTCCGACAGCGTAGGCTGGGCTGTAAAAAACAAACTGGTAGTTGGCTATGACGATAATACCTTTAGACCAAACTCGATGATAACACGCCAGGAAATGGCGGTAATACTTGACAGATTTATGAGTTTCCGCGGTATTAGAGACAAGATTGACCCCAAGACAGAAAGCTATACAGATGCTGCTAATATTCCCGATTGGGCGGCTGACGGTGTTGAAACGCTGAGGATAAATGGTATCGCTGAAGGCGATGAAAACGGATGCTATAATCCCGAGGCTAACGCCACTCGTGCAGAACTTGCCAAAATTGCATCTATCATGGATATGATGGTATATAAAACAGACCGTTACAAGGGCTTCAGATTTAATGAGGCTTTCGACTACAGCGGTGATGATTCGCCTCTGCCCTACAGGATATATATTCCAAAGGATTACGACGAAACTAAGGAATACCCATTCCTTCTGTTTCTGCATGCAAACGCATGGCAGGGGGACGATAACGAGATACAGCTTGACGCAATAAAAAATGCTTTCTTAAACCCGTACAGTCCCGTTCTTGATGGAATAGTGGTTTTACCACAATGTCCTGAAAACAACACTTGGTATACCGTTCTTGATAAGCTTGCAGAATTGATGGACTATATTAATGACCGCTACAGTACAGACTCCTCACGCCAATACGTTTCTGGATTGTCCATGGGTGGTGACGGAAGCTGGCAGATGGCGATGTATTACCCTGAGAAAGTATCTGCAATACTGCCGGTTGCAGGTGTAGGCTACGGCTTCATGTCGGGAGTTGAAGGACCTGAGGGGATAATCAATCTTAACAGTGAAACCTTGAAGGTAAACATTCGTATGCTTTACGATATGGATGACAAGCTGGTGTCTGGGGAATATTGCCGTGAGCTTTTCAGGAGGCTCACTGAGGCAGGAGCGGTAAACTTCACATATCAGGAAACTACCGGTTACGGTCACGGAATATGCGGCGAGCTTGCAGGTTGGAATAATATATCTCATCTTGAATGGCTCTACTCTCAAGTGAGAGAGACTGTACGTGAATGAGGCTTTTGATTAATCAAGTTTAACATATTTAGAGTAAAAGATAACGACATGAAAAAATACATATTACCAGTTTTTATAGTATTGATGATACTTGGCATCATGACACAGATTTTCGCCTCAGATATCCCGTTTACCGATGTTGAGCCATCTGCATGGTATACCGAAGCGGTAGAAACCGTATACCAAAACGGCATAATGGAAGGGAAAGATGAAAACAGATTTGATCCGACAGGTATCACAACCCGAGCAGAGCTTGTAACCGTTATATGCCGCCTTTCGGGAGAAGACTCAGACGGCATGGGAGAATTGCTTTCTTACAGAGACACTGACAGCTCCGCTTGGTATGCGGATAGCATTGCGTGGGCGGAGTCTGTCGGAATCGTAACGGGATATCCTGACGGAAGCTTCAAGCCGAATGCGCCGATACAGCGTCAGGAGCTTGCAAAAGTAGTCGTTAAATTCCTTGAATACGCCGGTATAAAAGTGAACAGAGAGGGAAGTGTCGGCTTCGCAGATTCTG
>JAZUBZ010000027.1:0-11663 GCA_045638805.1 Eubacteriales bacterium | reverse complement strand
GTTGAACTGGTGTATTGTCTTCCTAAGCCCGCTTGGCCTCCGACTTAACGTCGGCAAAAGTACACTTTTTAACGCTATCACTGGTGCAGGTGCTGCAAGCGCAAACTATCCATTCTGCACTATCGACCCCAACGTAGGTATCGTTCAGGTACCTGACTCAAGACTTGACCGTCTCGCTGAGATGTACAACCCCGAGCTGTACACTCCCGCAACAGTAGAATTCGTTGATATCGCAGGACTTGTTCGCGGTGCGTCCAAGGGCGAAGGTCTTGGTAACAAGTTCCTCTCTCACATCCGCGACGTTGACGCTGTAGTTCACGTTCTCCGTTGCTTTGAGAATGATGACATCATCCACGTAGACGGCGGTGTAGACCCCATCCGTGACCTTGAGACAATTAACCTTGAGCTTATCTTCTCTGATATTGAAATGCTCGAACGCCGTATCGCAAAGACTGAAAAGCTTCTCAAGGGTGACAAGACTCTTGCAGGCGAGCTTGCTCTTCTTAACAGGGTTAAGGCAACTCTTGAAGAAGGTGTTACAGCACGTACAATTGAGTTTACCGAAGACGAGCTTGCTATCCTCTCCGACGTTGCACTCCTCACAATGAAGCCCGTTATTTACGTTGCAAACGTTTCCGAGGAAGAAGCAGGCGGAGTATCTGCCGATAACGTATACTTCGCAAAGGTACAGGAGGCAGCAGCTGCTGAAGGCGCTGAGGTCATCCCCGTATGCGCTGGAATTGAAGCTGAAATCGCTGAGCTTGACGCAGAAGAAAAGGCAATGTTCCTTGAAGAAATGGGTATTGCGGAAAGCGGTCTTGACAGACTTATCAAGGCAAGCTATGCTATTCTCGGATATATCAGTTACCTTACTGCAGGACCTAAGGAAGTAAGAGCGTGGACTATTGTCAAGGGAACTAAGGCTCCTCAGGCGGCAGGTAAGATCCACAGTGACTTTGAGCGCGGCTTTATCAGAGCCGAGATCGTAGCATTTGACGATCTTATGGCATGCGGAAGCATGAACGCCGCAAAGGAAAAGGGACTTGTTAGAAGTGAAGGCAAGGAATACGTTATCGCAGACGGTGACGTTGTTCTGTTCAGATTTAACGTGTAAGGGATTAATGTGATGGAAAATAATACCAACTGGGGACAAAGTGTTGCTGGCATTGTGATTCGTGACGGCAAAGTTTTGCTTGCAAGACACACATACGGTAATGGAAACGGCATGCTGATAATTCCCGGTGGTTTTGTTGAGTTTGGTGAAACTCCGCAGGATGCTCTAAAGAGAGAATTCCTCGAGGAAACGGGTGTAAACGTAGAACCTAAAAGGATAATCGGTGTTAGGTTCAATATGCACGACTGGTATATTGTATTTGAAGCTGAATATATTTTCGGTGAAGCTGTTTCGGATAATAACGAAAACAGTGAAGTGCTATGGGTAGATGCTGTGGAAGCAATCACGCGTGATGATGTTCCCGAACTTACCAAGACACTTTTGAAACATGTGTTAGACAGTGATAGCGGACTTGTGTACACAGAGTACAACGGAAAAGGGAAAAATGCACCGTATTCACTTTGGTGTGTGTGATGATTTATATCTGTATTAATTAAAAGATACAAAATTAGAACTTAGAAAACGGCGGGAGATAAACCCCCGCCCTACGAACCAAAAATAATGGTATATGTAGGGCAGGGGCTTGCTCCTGCCGATTATTATTTTATAGTATCCGTTGTTCTAAAAAGGTATCCCTCAGACAAAAATGCTTTGCCTGAGGGATATTCAATATATCACTTATTCTTTGCTTCCTTCTTAAGCTGATTCTTGTAAGCGATCGTACCGAAGAGGAACTTGGGAAGCTTCATCATTCTACCAAGTCTTGACGGCTGACAGAGAAGTCTGTAGAACCACTCAAGATTCAGCTTGATAAAGAAGTCGGGTGCTCTCTTTACGTTACCGGAGTATCCGTCAAGAGAACCGCCGAGACCTAAGAATACCATAACGCCGGGAAGACGGTCACGGTTTGCGTTGATCCATTTTTCCTGAGCGGGAGCGCCGAGACAAACGAACAACACGTTAGCACCGCTTTCGTTGATCTTGGCAACGACAGCGTCGTTTTCTTCGCCTTCCTTCTTGAAGTAACCGTCGTTAGTGCCGACGAATACTGCGTCGGGATATTCTTCCGTCATCTTCTTTGCCGCTTCATCAGCGATTCCGGGCTTACTGCCCATGAAGAATATCTTGAGCCCCTCTTTGCCTGAACGGCTAATGAGCTTCTTTCCGCAGTCAAAACCGGGGCATCTACCCTTTAGAGGAGTACCGAGTATCTTTGCAGCCTTTACAACGCCAATACCGTCAGGGAGGATGAGGTCGCCCTTGCCGATAACGTCGTACATCTCAGGGTTTTCAATGCACATCTGTACAATCTCGGGATTAGGTGTGAAAACTGAGGTCTGCACACCGTTATGTGCATTTGTTATCATTTTGTCAACAGCCTCATCAACAGTTAAGTTATCAAACATGAGACCGCGAACATCAATTTTTTCTGCCATAATTTTTCTCCAAAATTTAGAAATATAGAAATATAAATAAATGCACCGAGCATAGTACCCCGATGCATTATGATGTTTTATAATTACTTTGCGTTCTTTGCAAGATAGTCTGCAACGTCACCAACGGTTACAAAGTTACCGATAGCATCCTCGTCGATCTCGATGTTGTATCTCTCTTCGCAGAGAAGAGCAAGGTCAGCAAGCTCAAGTGAATTAATGCCGAGGTCGTTAATAAGCTCAGCCTCGGGAGTGATGTCAGATTCCTTGATCTGTAGTTCTTCAACGAGAAGCTCTTTTATCTGTTCAAACATGGGGGATACCTCCAAAAATATAACAATATTCGTGAGTTTTTGACAACTCATCATCTCTATTATAAAGGTAAACTCTTGATGTGTCAAGAGAAAAAGGAAAAAATACCGGGTACAATATTAGTGTATTTAAGCTTTTTCAGTATATTACAAAGCAGAAGAAAAAATATTTGTAAATTGATGAAAAAAACTCAAATAACTGTTGACATGCAAATAAGAAAGTGGTATAATGTTGAAAGCCGCGTGGTTTAGGTTCAAAAAAACGTAAGTTTACCCAAACCAGCGAGTTCACATTAAAAGAAAGTGAGGTGCTTTTCATGTTTGCAATTATCGAAACAGGCGGAAAGCAGTACAAGGTTAACGAAGGCGACGTTATCTTCGTTGAGAAGCTCGAGGTATCTGAGGGTGACAAGATCACATTTGATCGTGTTCTTGTTGTATCTGATGAGTCTGGAATCAAGGTTGGTGCTCCTGTAGTTGAGGGTGCTACCGTTACAGCTAACGTTGTAAAGAACGGCAAGGGTAAGAAGCTCTATGTCATGACTTACAAGGCAAAGAAGAACGAGAAGCGTAAGATGGGTCACAGACAGCCCTACACAAAGGTACAGATCGAAAAGATCGCTCTTTGATTGAGGCAGACTAAATGACAAAGATAGTATTTTTCAGGCGTGAAGGTCTGTTTTACGGTTTTGAAGAGCAGGGACATACAGGATACGGTGATGCAGGAAACGACGTTCTCTGCGCAGCTCTCTCCGCAATGACTATGCTCATACTTAACACGATCGAAATCTCCTATGCGGGTGACGTCAAATATGAAATTGACGACAAAGCAACGAGAGTAACCGTCAAGGCAATGGCAGCTCTTCCGGAATATGAATCCGATGAGAAGCGCAGATTTGCGATTGAAGGTTTATTCAAGGGTTATTTCTATCAGCTGAACGACTTGCTTGAAGAGTATTACGATCACCTTGACGTTGAAGTAATCGACGATTGAGGAAACAAAAATTCACGCTATCAAGTATTTAATGAAAGGTAAGGATAAGATCATGGTAAGACTTGGATTACAGTTTTTTGCACATAAAAAAGGTGTAGGTTCCACAAAGAACGGACGTGACAGCGAGTCCAAGAGACTTGGTGTTAAGAAGGCTGACGGTCAGTCCGTAATCGCTGGTAACATCATTATCAGACAGAGAGGTACAAAGATCCATCCCGGTAACAATGTTGGCCGCGGATCTGACGATACTCTTTTCGCACTTGTTGACGGCAAGGTTAAGTTCGAGCACATTGCCGGCGGCAGAAGACAGGTTAGCGTATACGCTGACTAATGCCTGACAAGTAATGTTTCAAACACCGTTTGGAGAGATCCAAACGGTGTTTTTCTTTTTATTTTTGCTTTTTCTGTTGAGCTTTGTTATATTATGTGGTATAATCATTGTAATTACGATAAACTCACGTTGGAGGTAAACATGAAAAAAGGAAACGTTAAAGCTTTATTGCCTATCGGCATATTTTTAGTCCTCTATTTAGGACTGGGTGTACTCTTTGAGTACGTGCTAAAAATACCTATGGGATTTTATAATATCCCCATAATCGTTGCTTTCCTTGCGGCTCTGCTTGTCGCTTGTCTTCAGAACAGAAAGATTGACATTGATACAAAGTTTGAGATAATGGGTAGAGGTATAGGCGACAAGAATATCGTAACGATGATCCTCATATTCTTGGTTGCGGGTATTTTCGTTGGTGTCGTCGGACGTGAAAGCGCTGAGAGCGTTGCTTACTTCATGCTGTCTGTTATCCCTCCGAGATTTGCAGTTATGGTACTTTTTGTAGTAGCATGCTTTGTTTCTCTCGCAATGGGTACATCCGTTGGTACTATCACACTTATCACTCCTATCGCAGTGGCTGTATCATCTGCATCCGGGTTTGACCTTTCTCTTTGTGTGGCTTCCGTTATCGGAGGTTCTATGTTCGGTGATAATCTTTCCTTTATTTCTGACACAACTATCGCGGCTTGTAACGGTCAGGGATGCCAGATGAAGGATAAGTTCAAAGAGAACTTCCTTATAGCGCTTCCTGCCGCACTTGTTACAATTGTTGCTATCCTTATTCTCTCCTTTAATGTTGAGCTGAGCGGTGAAATCGCAAAGGATTATAACCTTATTCAGATAATTCCATACGTTCTCGTTCTTATCGGAGGTATTATCGGAATCAACGTATTCCTCGTTCTTCTTATCGGTATCGTATCAGGCTCTGTGATCATGCTTGCTACAGGCGCAGTTGCTCCCACAGCTCTCCTTGCTAATATGGGTACAGGCGCATCCGGTATGTTTGAGACTATCATCGTTACTATCCTCGTATCCGCTATCTGCGCACTTATCCGTGAGCACGGAGGCTTTGACGCTTTGCTTTATGGCATTAAGAAGCTCTTTAAGGGTAAGAGAGGCGGTCAGATAGGTATGGGTGCCCTTGTGGGCCTTCTAGACGTTGCAACTGCTAATAACACTGTTGCGATCGTAATGGCAAATCCCATTGCAAAGGATATCGCTGATGAATATGGTATTTCAAATAAGAAATCCGCGTCAATTCTTGATACCTTCTCATGCTTCTTCCAGGGAATACTTCCTTACGGTGCGCAGATGCTCGTTGCAATTTCAGCCGTAGCCGAGCTTGGTGGACAGATTTCAGCCTTCGATATAATTCCCAAGCTGTTCTACCCCTACTTGCTCCTTATCAGCTCACTCATATTCATAGCTTTCGTTCCGACAAAGGATAAGAAATAATTAGGTGATACTATGAAATTAAGAAAAAAGCTCCAAGATAAAATGTTTGAGATCAGCTATCTTTTTGAGCTGTTTATTTCCGTGATCGTTGGAATCGGAATCTTGATATTTGCTGTAAGGCTTGTTATCGGACTGTTTGACATTTCCACATTTACCGATGAGGGTGAAACTCTTTTCAAGATACTTGATAAAGCGATAATTCTCGCCATCGGTGCTGAGTTTATCAAGATGCTTTGCAAGCACACGCCCGAAACAGTTATTGAGGTTCTAGCCTTTGCCCTTGCGCGTCAGCTTATAGTGGGACATACATCTCCTGTAGAAAACCTTGTAACAGTTGTTGCTATCGCTATTCTGTTCGCTGTAAGACGATTCCTTCTTAAGAGACACGACCTTGTGGAAACTCCCAACGGACTTGTTGATAACGAAATAGTAACCGATGAAAAGTCTATTGACAATGGTGAAAAAATATAATATTAACAAGCATACGGAGGCATTATGAATAATACGGTAATTGTAAACAAAATGACAACCAAAATGATCGCTCATCGCGGCCTTTCGGGCCTTGAAAGAGAAAATACCTGCCCTGCGTTTATTGCTGCCGCAAACAGAAGCTATTACGGAATAGAGACCGACGTACACGTAAACCGTGATGGGAAATTCATAATCATGCATGACGAAAGTACTTCCAGAGTTTCTGGCGGTAAGTATAAGCTAAACGTTGAGGAAGTATCATTTGATGAACTGTCAGAGGTCGTTCTGCCGGATCTTGACGGTACGTTTGATCGCGGGGATATCAGAATTCCCAAACTTTCTGAATATATCAAAATTTGTAAGAAATACGATAAAAGGGCAGTGCTTGAACTGAAAAATCCCTTCATCAAGGAAGATATTGTCCGTCTGATTGATGAGATCTCAAGACTTGAGTATTTAGACGGCGTAACGTTCATTTCCTTTGATTTCAATAATTGCGTGATGCTTCGTGAGCTGCTTGAAAACGCTGAAATTCAGTGGCTGACGTCAGACGAGGTCACATTTGAAATGATTGAAAAGCTGAAACGTTATTCAATGGGAATAGATATTTATTATAAGCTTCTTGACCGTGAAAAAATAGATCTGCTTCATATTAACGGTATTGCTGTCAACTGCTGGACGTGTGATGATAAGAGCGCGGCGGAGGAGCTTGCTTCGCTGGATGTCGACTTTATAACATCTAACATTCTCGAATAACAAAACAACGGCGTATGTCTGTCGCATTTGTGGACATACGCCGACTTTTTTATCAAATATCAAATTGTTTTGTTAAAGGTTTACACATTGCTTGACAAATCGAACGTGCTGTTATATAATAACAACAGCAGATAACATGGTTTTTCTCACAGAAAGGACGTGAACATATGAGAAAATTATTAGCATTTATTTTAACGTTTACGATGCTGGTGTCAACGGTCTGCATCGCGATCCCCTCTAATGCGGCAGGTGATGATTATGACTCCTCTAAGGTGTTTATAGACGTGCCTGCTGACTCTTGGTTCAAGGGAGCAGTTGACTTTGTTGCTTCCCGCGGTATCATGGGAGGTGCGGGAAACGTAAATACATTCAAACCTGCTGATCTTTCAACAAGAAGCATGGTTGCGGTTATCCTTCACCGACTTGAGGGAGAGCCTGTGGCTGTCAAAAAATCTCCCTTTACCGACCTGAGTCAGGATTGGTACGTTGCTGCCGCAAATTGGGCGTATGAAACAGGCGTTGTAAAGGGAAGCAGTGATACTACCTTTAATCCCGACGGTAAGGTCACAAGACAGGAGCTTGTAACCATGCTTTACCGCTACGCGAAGTTCTGCGGACTTAATGTTATGGGAAAGGCTGATGCCTCTGCGTTTGAAGACGGATCAACAGTGGCGTCCTGGGCACTTGAATCTGTTGAATGGGCGCTGGACGCAGGACTCATCAACGGACGAAACGATGGAGGTAAGATACTTCTCGCACCCATGGGTAACACTCAGAGAAGCGAGATGGCAACGATACTCTCGCGCTTTATTACTAAGCTTGAAAGAGCGGAAAACACCGTTGATCCTCTCTTTGCCAAGGCAGATGCGCTGAAGGCTGAAGGAAAATGTTCTTCTCACAAGGCAGTGCTTCACATTCAAATGTGTGCCCCTGCCACCGTTAACGAGACAGCGATCAGCTATGCTATCGTGTCTTCTCTCGGACTCGATCCCTCCATTTATTCAGTAACTCTCGTCTCCGGAGGTCTTGACTCCTTTGTAAAGGCGTACTCTGCAGTTAAGAACGGGGTATTTGCAACGATTCCTCTTACGTTTGACCTTAATAATCTCCGTACTGCGGACGAGAGTGTGAAATTCACCTCTCTTCCCGTAGCAGTGCGCAGAAACGACTGGGCGGCTGCTCCTTCCATGATCTCTTGCGATGCAGAAGGTATCGTTGATGAGACTCTGAACGCGGAGCTTGCGGAATTCAGTTCTCTGTACGCTTGCAGTGAACACGGCTATATACATCTTGAGGGAAGTACTCTTACCGAAAGTAGCCTTGCTCAGGTAATTACTTCTGTCATGGGGCGCAGTGCTGATTCTTACAAGGTAAAGCTCAGTGACGGCTTTGCTGCATTCAAGAGTGAATTTGATAAGACTCAGGCAGGTAAGACCACCGCTGTACACGAGGTTGCATTTACAATTACAAACGAAAACATTAAAAAGGAATGCGGATATGAGTCCGTTAGCGAGACCGTAACCGTTAAATTTGCAGCTCTGAAGAGCGCAGGCGCGTCTCTTACTGCTGCGGAATGTCCCTACGACGCCGCTGAAAAGGCGACAGAGCTGTTTAGTGACAAGTACGTATGCAATGAGCACGCGAAGGCACACATCACCCTTAAGTATACCGGTACCGCAAAGCTTACCGATATTGAGGCGCTTGTCAAGGAAAAGCTTGACCTTGGTTCTGCATTTACCGTTAAGGTAGACAGCGCATCGTTCTCAGGTGGTAAGGTCAAGGTAACACTCACACATCAGAAGGGTTACGTGATAGACGGTCCCGAGTTTAGTGCTGAATACGTAACTGACACTGGTTCCTCAAAGACTGCAAAATTTACGCTTTGCGAAAACGAGCGTGATGCTTACAAGCTTATCCTTCACGATGCTTATTCCGGAAATACTGGATACGGCGCGTGGAATATGGGCCAGACCGAATCGGGATGGATCATTGATACAAGGGCAGATGACGCTGTACGTCACGGAACTGTTAACGATATCAGCACAACTGAGGCTTCACAGGTCATCCGTGAAATAAACACCACCACAAATGGAATTATCAATCTCAGAACTGCAGTTACCGTGAGAAGCGGATTTGACGGTGCGATGCTTGATTTCCGTAACGTAGACGGTGAGAGTGTTTGCAGACTTCAGACAGTTGACGGTATGTGGAAGCTCCTTCAGAAGAACGGAGACTTTACGACCGTATACGATCCCGCCGGAAAGACAGAGTTCGTATTCGATCTTAAGCTTGATCTTATGAGCGAGACCGTGAATGTCATCGTAAACGATGAAGAGTGCGGTACGTATCCCGTTTCTGCTACAGGAACGAGTGTAAATGTCAGAAGCTTCCGTTTTGCTTCAACAGATGAAGACAAGGTTACTTTTGATATGGATATTTGTGATGCCTCTGCAAACTACGCTCTTTGGGAGTATTTCGGTGAACATCATCTCTACAGCACACTTCCCGCAGGTTGGGAATACAGTAACGCATATATCAGCCCCAACACGGGTTTTCTTTCCGATGCTAAGCTTTTCGACCACTACCTCGGTATCGGTGCAGGCGGTAACGCTCGTAAGCGCTTTGATCCTGTAGACGGAAAGGTTATAGTTCAGTTCTCTATCCTTCCCGCAGTCAGCGGCAGTAGTACTGAGTTTGCTGCACTCGGCGGAGGAAGCGAGCTTTTCAAGATCACGACTGACGAGAACAGCTTCTACGTAAACGGCAAGAAGGCGTATGACTATGCTAAGAACGTATGGTACTATTTCTACGCCGTATGCGATACTGCAACGGGTAAGTGTCAGCTTAAGATCAACGGTATCGACAGAGGTGAGTTTACTCTTGCCAAGAAGAACGTAGCGTTTGACACGGTAAAGGTAACGAATCCCGGTTCGGCTGTTACTTACGATGCGTTTATAGTATATAACGACGTATATCACAGCGATTACGTTCCCGAGCCCATAGTTCCTAAGGGTGAGGAGGAATATACCGTAGGTATGAGCACGTGCTCTATGTGGCAGAATGGTTTCCACGGCGGTTGGGCGTGTATTACTCCTTATAACGACATACGTCCCATTCTCGGTTACTATGACGAAGGTAATCCCGAAACTGCCGACTGGGAGATCAAGTATATGGTCGAGCACGGTGTGGACTTCCAGTCATTCGTTCTGTTCGGAATTCAGGAAACAGGCCCCGTTACAACAGGACTCGGTATGCACCTTGAAGACGGATACAAGTACGCGAAGTACAGCGATATGCTTGACTACAGCCTTATCTGGTGCAGTGCGTCCGCTTCGAGCCCCAAGGATATGGACGCATGGCGTGATTATTACGTACCGTACCTTATCGAGTACCACTTCAAGGACCCCCGTTATCTTGTTCTTGACAACAAGGTAGTGCTTCAGACATTTAACCTTATGGAAAGTCATCTCTGTCCGTATTGGACTCCCGAAAAGCGTAAGGAAGCCTTTGATTACCTTGACGAAGAGGTAAAGAAGCTTGGCTTTGACGGTATGCTTTACATTATGGAGGAAGTCAACACAAGTACTCTTTACGAAGAGGGAATCGACGGAATTTACTCATACAACCAGAGTCAGCACGGTACAGCTTTTGAGACCCTTAAGGCTGAGATATTAAACCAGAAGGCTCTCTCAAGCAATGAGGGACTTTACTACGTTCCCACCTCGGGTATCGGATTTAACTGTATCGCTTGGATGCAGGAGAGAACACCTCTTATGTCTGTTTCTGACTTTAAGCTTAGCCAAGAATGGATAAGAGACGAATATTTCACCGCATACGGCGAATCTGCGCCCGAATGGGCAAAGAATTTCACGATCGTTTCCACGTGGAACGAGTTTGGAGAGGGACATTATATCATGCCTTGCGACGAGCTTGCAGGATTTGGTTATCTTGACGTACTCCGTGAGACATTTACCGCAGAGAAGGCTGACGAAGCTATCAATACAAGACCGACCGAAGCTCAGCTGGAGAGAATCAACCGTCTCTACCCTCAGCATCAGAAGCTTATAAGAGCCGAGGAATTCGGTACGTATACCAACGGTATTTATGAGGAAGTACCGCTCAGAAACGCAGTGACCGAATGGGTAGACGTGCTTGATCTTGATTCATGTGTTCTCGGATATTCTGACGGCATTACGTTTGAAAACGGTACACTTTCCAATTACTCTGCCAAGGCAGGAACGGTAACTATCAAGATCGACAGCGATGCTGATCTTTACAAGTGTCTGCAGGTAGGTATTCATATGTACGTTCCCAAAGGAAATGGTGTCCCGCTTAACGTGGGTACAGGTACGCACAGCGACTTTAAGAGCCTTATCTCAAAGATATTTACCGGAACCGGTTCTAAAGATTATTACACGGTTTCCGTGTTCCCCGATCTTGAGGAGCAGGTCATCCGACTGGCTCTTCCCGCAGGCGCCAGAATTTTCGGCGTAAAGATCTCAGCCGATGCAAGGACGTATTTCCCCTGTACACTGAATGTAATGGGTAACGATATAGCGTATAAGGTTCTTCCCGAGCTGTCTCCTCGCGGTGACTATCTCTTCGGCTTCGACACTATATTTACTGATCTCCACCTTTTCGGAATGTTTGCTGAGTGGAATGAGACGGAAGGCGTGCTCAGACTCAGCCTGCCCGGAAACGTGTTTGAGTTTACCGTAGGAAGTGCGTTCTATACCATGAACGGAAATGTACATTTCCTCGGATATGAGATATATGAGACTGACGGTGTACCCATGAT
>JAZUBZ010000026.1:0-2404 GCA_045638805.1 Eubacteriales bacterium | reverse complement strand
ACTTTCCCTAAAAAACAATTGGCAAGATGTATTCCATAGCCTCCCCTATTATGATATCGACGGAAGCATCATTGAATATACCGTCTATGAAAGTTGGGATACTGAGGACTGGACTCCCAAATACGGCGAGGTTAAAAAAATAGCGGGCGGATCAATCCCCACCTATTCTGTAACCGTAACCAACGTATACAACTGGGGCAATGGATATGAGCTTCCCGCAACGGGATACTACGGCGGCCCCACCCCATGGATACTCAGCGGAATTACCATAATGGTGGTTGCGCTTGTATCAGGATACGTACTGAGACACAGAAGAAGAAAGGAGGAAAGGGAGTGACCTTCTTTTGGCCATATTCTGTGACCGTATATATCCGAATAAATATGTTTTAAAAAATTTTTTATAAGAAAGGAAAAAACCATGAAAAAACTTTTTTCAATCCTTCTCGTTGTTATGATGCTTGCGGCACTCGCAGTTCCCGCATTTGCAGACACAACAGAAACAGGTAGCATTACCATCAATGGTATCAGCACCGACTCCAGCTCTGTTTACGAGATCTACAAGCTTCTTGATCTCGAGAGCTATGACGTTTCCAAGGGCGCTTACTCCTATACAGTAAACGCTGACTGGGCAGCCTTCTTTGCCACATCTGAGGCTCTCAAGTACGTAGCTATCGACGATACAGGCTACGTAACTTGGATCGCTGCCGAGGACGACGATACTAAGGCAACATTTGCAAAGGGTGCGCTCTCTTATGCAGAGCTTAACGGTATCGATCCCGTTAAATCTTCCTCAAATGACGGTGAGTTCGTAATCACAACAGGTGAAGACGGCAAGTCATCCGGTGTATTCGGAAACCTCGAGCTCGGTTGGTACCTTGTTGACTCTAACGTTGGTGCGCTCTGCGGCCTTACAACAACAAACCCCGATGCTTCCATCAATGCCAAGAACGGCACTCCCACCATTGACAAGCAGGTTCTTGAGGACTCCACAAACCAGTATGGCGATACTAACACTGCAGATATCGGTCAGACAGTTTACTTCCGCGTTACTATAAACGTACACGCAGGTGCTCAGAACTACACCCTCCACGACGCTATGTCCGCAGGTCTTACATTCAAGGGTATCGAAAAGATCGAGCACATCGTTCCCTCCGAAAACAAGACTACAGAGGTTCCCGCAGACTACTACTCCGTGCTCACAGCCCCCGGCATCACAGAAACAACTGAGGATGACATTACAAACTGTGACTGCACAGTAGAGGATTGGGACTGCACAATTGAGGTTCACTTCTCAAAGGAATTCTGCGATCACCTCGAAACAAACGATAAGATCATCGTTACTTATAAGGCAATGCTTAACCGTAACGCAATCGTAGCAAATGACGGTAACCCCAACACAGCTACTCTTGAGTATGGTGAAGAGCACTTCACAACAACCGACTCCACAAAGACATACACATTCGGTATCGATATCGTAAAGACTGACTCTGCAAACAACCTTATCAAGGGTGCTGAGTTCAAGATCTACGATGCAGCTACAGGCGGCAACGAGGTTAAGGTAGTTCTCATGGACGACGGTGTAACATACCGCCGCGCAAGAGAGGATGAGCAGGGCGTTACTATCGTTGTTAAGGACGGTCAGGTAAGAGTTCAGGGCTTCGATAACGGTACATACTACCTCGAAGAGACTAAGGCTCCCGACGGTTATAACAAGCTTACAGCTCGTCAGAAGTTCATCATCTCCGACGCAAACCTTGATTCTACATTCAACGGCGATATCTACTCTACAGGTTCCGGCGTACACGTAGTAAACAAGACCGGTTCCATGCTTCCCGAGACAGGTGGCCTCGGAACAACGCTCTTCATCGTTAGCGGTGGATTCGTTGTTCTCGGTGCAGGCGTGCTCCTCTTTGCAAAGAAGAGAATGTCTCAGATCGCTGAGTAATTAAAAACTTTCTCGTATAGGGTATGGGATAGACCCATACCCTATACAAAAAAAATAACGTAAGGGAGAGACTTATGAAAAAGAAACATAAATGGTCTACAATAATATTGCTTCTTTTCTTTATCGTAGGCCTCTCCGTTATGTTATACCCCGCTATCAGCTCGTACTGGAACTCAAGAACTCAGTCAGAGGCTATCGTTGACTACGAAAAAATGTTGCAAAGCATGCCCAAAGAGGATTATACAAAGATCTTCGAGGATGCCGCAGAATATAATGAAAAGCTATCTAAGCTCAGCTTCCCTTTGCTTGAACACGATACCGTAGAGGGATACAACGACCTTCTCGATATCAGCGGCACCGGTATGATGGGATATATATCTATTGACGTTATCGGCGTTGAGCTTCCCATTTACCACGGAACTGAAAATAACGTTCTTTCCATTGCGGCAGGCCACGTTA
>JAZUBZ010000025.1:0-45157 GCA_045638805.1 Eubacteriales bacterium | reverse complement strand
ACTTTGGCTTTTGATATGCAGAAAACAAAGAAAAGCCCCGCGCGAGGCGGGGCAAGATTTACGGTTTTTTGGCAGCGGATCTCAAGCGGTTGACAAGCACTTCATATCGTGGGTCGGTTCGTAAAATAGCAACTTCATCATCGGTGGTTATCCAATCAAGGAAGGACTGTGAATAGTTTCCGGTAGCTTCTATAATTACTCCACCATCTGCAAATCCGCGAAGTATAGGTGTTGAATGCGGGGCATCGTAATCGTAAGTGTCTGCGTGGACATTATAATCCACACACTTATTAAGCCAATTCCAAGCATTTTCATAGTCCTGCTTATTAAAGTAATCTTTAAACATGAAATAACTTGCGGTTGCACCGTAATACGCATTTTGTTGATAATCGCCATCCGGATAGAGACATTCAAGAAGATCTATTTCAAATTGATTGAGTTCTTTCCTTTCTTCCCATGAGTAAATCATTTTTCCATTATCATCGCTATGACCTTTTAGGCAATGTATCATCGATAACAACTCATGAACTAAAAAATGCATATATTCTTGCCGTTCATTAAAGCCCTCGGTTCCTTTCCAGCGATATACCATAAAGTTTTCATATGTGAAATAGGTGCGAGGCATTTCTTTAGCAAGCTTTATCATTTCGTCTTTTTTATCTGCATAACCATAGGCGGTTCCAAGCGTGTCGATTGCCTCATATCGAATCGCGCTGTCGGTACATTCCGCAAGGATTCGCTTGCAAAGATCAAACACCTCGGCATATTCATTGATGCCTTTCCGAGAGTACTCGCACACCAATGAATCAGCAAGTCTTTGCATAATTTTATAATCTCGGGGGAATTTTTTGTTTGCTTCGCGGAGAAGCGTGGTACGCTCCGCCCCCTTTCCTTGATAGCCTAGCTCGGCTGCTTGGGTTAAATATTTTTTGATTTCCTCGTTATTCTTTTCAATATCAATTCCGAGAAGAACATCTGATGAAACATCAAAAATATGACAGAGTGCGGGTAGTTGCGAGATGTCTGGGGCGGTGCGGTCACACTCCCATTGTGAAATTGCACGCGAGGTGATCCCAAGATACTCGGCAAGCTGTTCTTGCGTAATATCCTTCTCGCGGCGCAGATGTTTTATGGTAGAACCAATAGACATAGTGTTGTCCTCCAAGAAATATTCAAAAGCGCTTTGGTGATTTTATTATATCAAATTTCAAAAATGATTCCACGAAGTGTTTGGTGAGGTCAAGTATAGTTTTGCTTTGTTTTTCAAAGATATTATACCATAAATTCTGTAATAATGCAAAAAAGACATACTCAAAATGAACATGTCTTTTTCAATATAACCTGCTTTATCGTAGGCACCCCAAAGGGTGTTTTTTTGTTTTGTAGCTGAATGATGTCGGCTTCGCCTAATGATTTGGGGCAAACTTCACATCATTGAAATTTTCTGCTTTTTGTGATATAATACACTTGAATAGGAGGTGGAGTTGTGTTATCGAGATTGGTTGGAAAGAAATTTAATTGTATCAGCCGTGCGGTTGATATGCTTTGTCTGTTCTTGGGTGAGGATTTTACTTTCGTAGGTACTCGCGGACGGAAGATTCATGTTGCTGAGTACTCGATTCATTTCCAAACCCAATGGCGTTTTAGAGATGATAAGGATATTCTTTTGGCATCCAGAGATGTCTATAAGCCTTATTGTGAAAATGTACCCGAAGATTGGGAATACGATTTGGTCGGTAGATCGGATGAATTGAGTAGTGTTTTTGATGTGCGGGCAAAAGAACTGATGGCAAAAATGCAGGGAGCGATTGTTACAGATGTTCACCTTTCCGCTGTAAACGATGTGACAATCACCTTTTCTAATGGTATCATATTTGAACAGTTCATGCCTGCCTCGCAAAAAGACGAAGAATGGCGACTGATTGATTATATAAATGATACACAGATCATATGCTATGACGAGGATGGTAGTATTTCGTACGAATAGACGGAAACTCATGTGCCATTTTTGCGATTTTTTCTTTTTTAAATACAGATCTATATACAAACAAGAGGACGTCGCACTAAAGCACCATGATAAACGCAAACACCGTTTCGGTTTGAACTGAAACGGTGTTTATTATGTAATAATCAACTTTACTGTATCTTTTTATTTTAAATCGTCTCTTAAAAGATATCTCTAAGAATATCAAAAAGCATTTCCCAAAGCCTTATCATGGGAAGTGACAACAGTACTGCGCAAAACGCTTTGGCTGCAAACACTTGCAACGTTGATGAAAACTTTTCCGAATATTTTATTTCCACAAATACAAGGAAAATTATTCCCGCCAATGCCAAAGATCCCATGATATAGGAAAATGTTACAAAACGGGGATAGTGTGCGGATACCACGGAGAATCCAAAAGGCAAGGTAACAATAACACATTGCAGAAGCAGACTTAGCAAAATAGCGTAAAGCAGGGTGAAAAGACAATGCAAAATTATTTTTGACGATTTTTTCATAACTGATTCCTTTAAAATTATGATTTTTCCATCAAAAGAGCACCTATTCCGAGTATGATCAGAATGCTTGCGAAGATGAGGTTTTTTATTGCGAGCTTTTTATAAAGTCTGTTTCGATCACACAAAAGCTCGTTGTAGGCAATATCTCGCTCAATGTCAATCTTCTTTGTATCTATTTCTACTGTTTGGTACGCTTTGGATTCATTCTTGTTAAGCTTTGAATATTTCTTTTTCACACCAAAGTTTTTTTCGAGTCCGGGGTACAGCAATTTGAGATTATATTCCGGTGTTTCGTAGATAGGGCCAGGCACGTATGTAAAATAGACTTTTTCTGTCGGTTTACCCTCTTCAAAAAGGAACGATATGAGGTTGCTGTCCACCAAATGCCATCCGCTCAGACTCATTTGACTTAACCAATTGTCCAGTCTGTGATATGAAAACGATGGATAAATACGGTATTTCCTGAGATATTTTTTGCGGGGGTCCTTTTCAAATTTCGGAAGCTTTGAGATCCACGTGTACTTTCTAACCATATTTCCACCGCCTTTCTGTTCTTTTCATTTCTTGACTTTTGTTATCGGTACTAACGCAATAACAAAAGGGTCGTATCTGTCGCCTGCCGCGGAGTAATGGCATATCTCCAAAAACGTGCCGTCCTTACGAATATCATTGTGTGGGATATATTTATCGAATAGGCTTATCCATTCTTTCTCGGTCAATGGTTTTATTATTTCAATATCAAAGGTGATATCCGTCATGGAACTGTCTTTGTGGTAAGCTTCTTCTCTGCGTGAAACGTACCTGAGAGAGTCTTCGCTTCCTGCCGCGAGTAAGACTTTACTACATATATCGGGGACAAGCTCGGATGCTAATATAACGTGTATATACATGAATACTTCCTCCATAACTGATCTTTACGTATCAGCCCCACCGCTTTCGTACCCTTCGAGATATTTTGACTTCAAATAATGCTCAAACTCGGCGTTTGGTAATCTCTCGGACGGATTAGTCGAATCGTCCCACACGTTTTTAAATCCCGCCACACGGATGATGCCGCCGGGCTGTAACGTGATGCTGTTAATACAGAAATCAGTATGACCGTCCGTGAACTCGCGGTGGGTAAAGCTTTCCGTAGCATCAAGAGTTTCGGCATCTATTATTTCCCATTTGCGCGCGGTGACCTGACATACTATATGTCTGTTGTCAAGTGAAGTAAATCCCCATTCGTAAGCGGGACGTTTTTCCTTTATGACTTCTCCCGTGTCCACGTCGATCAGGTGCATGGCATATTCATGTACGTGGGCCGTGACCGTACGGTCTCCGACAAAGATGTTCGTGACACCACGTCGGCTTTTTGTCCGCCACAGCTGTTTACCGGTTTTGGCTTCATAGCAAAACAGCCCCATGTTCCACGTTTGCACAAGGATTTTCGTGCCGTCCGCAGAAACTGCGATCCCAAACTGTCCTGCATTGTATGCGTCGATATATTTGCTTTTCCACGTGTACTTTTCACCTGATCTGTACAGAACGGTGATCGTACCGTCGGTGGGTGAGAACTGAAGGGATGCAACAGCACCGTCGGAGTAGTAATTTATCCATCGTTCTACGTCGGAGTATAAAGAATAATTTTTATGGTGAGCAAGTAATTTAAGTTCTGCCATCACTACACCGCCTTTCTCGGTTTAATTATATCATATAAAGGTGGAAAATTCAAGTGAGGCAGGAATGACGATGGTTTTCCACAGACACACGGAAAACGCGCCGCAGGGAGTGTTCCCAGCTGTAAACGATGTAACCATCACCTTTTCTAATGGTATCATATTTGAACAGTTCATGCCAGCCTCACAAAAAAAGAGGAATGGCGACTGATTGATTATATAAATGATACGCAGACAGTATGCTATGACGAGGACGGTAGTATTTCGTACGAATAGATGGAAACTTGTGTGCCATTTTTGCGATTTTTCTTTTTCAAATGCAGATCTATTTACAAACAAAAGCAGATGCAGGCTTTTCACTTGCATCTGCTTTTTGACTATATTCTCTTTCAAAGTGTCTTAACGTCTCTTGTGAGAAGCTTTTCGCCGTCGTAAATGAGGATACCGACACCTTCACCGGGCTCGCCGCCTTCAAGCATATACTTCTTGAAAGCGCGTCTCATGCGGGTGTCCTCGGGATAGTCTTCCACGGAGCAGTTTTCTGCTGCAGCACCGAAAACTCTCCAGTCATCGTGAAAATGTTCTTCGGGACGGCGACGGATAATGTCGAAATCCTCCATGAAGTCACGAGCACCTCCGCCCTCAGGGAATACCTTTCTGTAGTCGGGAAAGAGAAGCCATGATCCACAGTCGCAGTAAAGCTTGTCAAGACCTGTTTCCTTTGTGTAGAAGTCATACGCCATCTTGTAGGACTTGATACGATCCTCAAGAGAGAAGGGCTCGCCGCTTGAGGGAATATGGATCCCCTTGATGGGGGTACCGTTTGTGATCTTGATGTCACCAAGCTCATAGGGGTTCATCATCTCAAATTCGCCGTCCTCGTATTCAAAACGTCCGAACTTGATGATACGGCAGGTGAAGAAGAGTCCGTACCAACCTGCAACGAAGGTTCCCCAAACACCCTTCACGTTCTTGCATTCGATGGCTTTGCATCTGAGGTCTGAGAATGTGTCAAAGAATACTTCGTCTGTGACGCCTCTCTTGTCATACTTCTTTTTCGCTTCCTCTGCGGCGATTAGGAGAAGCAGCATCCAATAGGAATAGTGGCTTCCGCCTGCCTTTTCAGCAAAGGCAACAAGCTTTTCGCGGGTCGCATCACTGTTGATATATTCTAAATAATGTGCTATGATTCCGTCAAACTCTTCCTCGTATTCGGCTTTTACCTTGGAGAAAAGATCGGTGAGGAATACCTTTGTTTCTTCGGGGAATGCGGTTTTATCCATCAGATTTTTTGCAAAATTAAAATTCATAGCTGTATTTTCCTTTATATGTAATTACTTAATAGAACGTCAGTTTTTTCTTGTCAGAAGCTTTTCTCCGTCAAAGACTAATATACCCTTTCCGTAGCCTGCTTTGTTTCCTTCAAGAAGGTACTTCTTGAAAGCACGTCTCATACGGGTGTCTTCGGGGTAATCCTCGATTTTTTTGCCTTCTATATTGCCGAACACGCGCCAATCGTCGCCGAAATCATCTCCTCCGTGCGAGAAGAAGATTTCGAAATCATTATAGAAATCTCTGGAGTTAGAGCCCTCGGGGAACACGCTTTGGTATTCGGGATAGAGAAGCCATGAGCCGCATTCGCACATAAGATATTCGGCTCCCGTCTCGCGGGTGAAGAAATCGTACGCCATTTTGTAAGACTTCAGTCTTTCTTCGAGAGTGAACGGCTCACCGCTTGAGGGAATATGTATGTAATACATAGGATAACAGTCTTCGATAGTGACGTCTCCTATTACGTAGGGCTTTCCCATAGCGTACATTCCGTTTGCGAACTCAAGTCTGCCGAATTTGATAATATTGCAGGCGAGGAAGTGACAGTACCAGCCGTGGACGAAGGTGCCCCATACTCCCTTTACGTTCTTACATTCGATGAGCTTACATGTGAGGTCGGAGAAGGTATCGAAGAATACCTCGTCGGAGACACCTCTCTTGTCATACTTCTTCTTGGCTTCCTCCGAGACGAGAAGAAGAAGTAGCATCCAGTAGGAATAGTAGCTGCCACCTGCCTTTTCGGCAAATGCGCGGAGCTTTGCGGTGATTACGTTTGTATCGATGTCTTCGTAGGCATCAATGAAAGAGTCGAACTCTTCCTCGTAACTTGATTTTACGCTGTTATATAGGTCAACGAAGAACTCCTTGGCATCCTCCGGGAATGAGATCTTGTCCATAAGGAGCTTAGCAAATTTAAAATCCATAGCTCAGTTTTCCTTTGCTTTTTGTCAGTCTTTTCTTGTGAGAAGCTTTTCTCCGTCGAATACCAGCATTCCAACGCCGTATCCGTTCTTTCCGCCGTCTATGAGATGCTTCTTGAAAGCGCGTCTCATACGTGTGTCCTCGGGATAATCCTCGAACTTTTTGCCGTAGATGTTACCGAAAACGCGCCATGCATCACCAAACTCGTCCTCTTCATAGGAGAAGAGAATGTCGAAGTCGCGGTAGAAATCCTTCGCGCTTCCGCCCTCGGGGAAGACGTTTTGATATTCGGGTAAGAGAAGCCATGAGCCGCAGTCGCAAACGAGATACTTTGAACCCTTCTCTCGGGTGTAAAAGTCGTACGCCATTTTGTAAGACTTCAGTCTCTCTTCGAGAGTAAACGGCTCTCCGCTTGAGGGAATGTGGATACCGAGCATACGGTCGCCCTTCTTTATTACAACGTTTCCGAGAACGTAGGGCTCGTCTCTGTTGTATACGTTGTCCTCGTATTCAAGTCTGCCGAATTTGATAAGCTCGCAATTAAAGAAGTGACGGTACCATCCGGCAACAAACGTACCCCACTTTCCGTAAATGTCCATACATTCCATGAGCTTGTATTTGATGTCGCTGAACGTGTTGTAGAACACCTCGTCGGACACGCCGCGGGCGTCGTACTTCGGCTTCACCTTTTCGGCACCTAAAAGCAGGATGAGTATCCACGTGGAATATACGCTGTAGCCGTGAGACTTTAACAAAACGATGAGACGGTTGTCGATGTCGTCAGTATTTACGTCTCTTACATAATCCTCGACCATGGCGTCGATCACCGCTTCGTTGCCATCACTGATGATCTTATCCATATGTGACACGTAGAATTTCTTAGCTTCCTCGGGAAAGTCAATTTTATCCATTAAAAATTTTGCATATTCAACGTTCATAATCGGTCTCCTGTATTAGATTATTTTTTATCCTTGGCGTCGGGCACCTTGTCCCCCGACAGGAAGAAAGCGGCACGCTCGGGAGCATCCTTTGCACCTTCCCAAGGCTCGTCTGCGTATCTGTAGTCAAATTTCTTACAGAAGCGGGAAACGTCATCCTTGAGGGATGCGATGTATTCGACTTCTGCGGCACCTACGGACTTATAAAACTCGGCAAACTCTCTCTTGGAAAGTCTCACCTGCGCTGCCGCAAGGAAACGGGCGAAATGGTCAAGACAGAAATGATGCTGTGCGGCTGTCTTGTCTCTGAACGCAGTGTCGCATTGCCAGAGGAGAGCCGCTGTCTCTATCATAAGATTAAAATTGTGCTCGATACGTGAGCATATGTAGCATCCGTCGGAGATAGAGCGAAGACTCTTTGAAGCAGTAGCGCCTGACTTTGCGGCAAATATACCGAACTTCATCTGTTCTCCGATGTGCTCAAGATGGCTCTCAAGCATGAGGGCCAAGGGAAGACGCTTTCCCATGGTGAAAAGCTGTTCAAGATGGGTCTTGCAAAATCCCTGTGCATTGGTTTTGAGTCTTGTGTCCGGTTCCATCATGGATGCACCGAGAATAAGCTCGGTTTCGTCTGTTTCAAGCTTTTTGTACAGACGGCAGAAGGGGCAAACGTGAACGCCCTCCTTGGAGTCTGCGGCGGAGGCTTCAAACGCCTCGTTGACGGGAATGGTGTAGATCTGTTCCATAAGTTACATCACCTTTTGTTTTAGAATTACTTGGAATTTTGTCGTATTTATGATATAATGAAAATGTAAGTATGAATGAAAATGAGGTCATTACTGTGAATAAACCTATAATATGCGACGCGGGAACACTTGATGGTGTACCCTACGTGAGACTGTCGGACACGGGAAACTTCTCCGTGTTCAAGACATTTGACTGCGGACAGTGCTTTCGCTTTGACCCTTCACACCCTGACGGTGAACCGTATGCGGTATCCGGCGTTGCCATGGGACGACACGTTACCTTCCGCGAGGAGACGGACGGGTTTGCCGTAATTGGCGCAAATGAAGAAGATTTCAACAGTATATGGGAAAGGTATTTGTCCCTTGACGTTGATTACGAGGAGATAGACCGTGCGGTGGTCTGTGCCCTCGACGAGGAGGGAAATGCGGTCATGCGCCGTGCTGCAGAGGTGTCCGCGGGTATACGTATTCTCAGGCAAGAGCCATGGGAGGCACTTTGCTCCTTTATTATATCACAAAATAACAACATTCCGCGCATAAAAAAGATAATTTCTGCACTTTGTGAAAATTTCGGCGAGTTGACTATAGACGGAAGAGGTAAAACCTTTCCTACAGCACGTGCTTTGGCAGATGCGGGAGAGGAAAAGCTCTTTGAGCTGAAGACCGGGTTCCGTGCGAAATACATAGCAGACGCGGCGCGCCGTGTGGCTGACGGAGAGCTTGACCTTGACGCAGTAGTCAACTGTGAGACTTATGCCGACGCAGAGGCTGAGCTTATGAAAATAAAGGGAGTGGGACCAAAGGTGGCGGCGTGCGCACTTCTCTTCGGTTTCGGCAAAACCGAGGCGTACCCGATTGACACATGGATGAAGAAGGTTGCTGCCCGTCATTTCAAAAGCGGGCCCGATCCGCTGAGATTCGGTAAATACGCAGGCGTTGCTCAGCAGTATCTTTTCTATATGGAAAGATACATGGGCGGCGGGGTAGAGTGAAATGTTCCTTCGCAAAGTGAAATTGTCTTCGGCAGTGGAATAATTCGCATACTGTGAATCTGATAAAAGCACGGGAGACGTGGCATGATGTCGCGTCTCCCTTTTTTATTATTTATTTTTCTGTGGCTGTCACAGTTTTTTGCTCGTTATCTATAACGTATACTTTTCCATTACCGTTCATGCTGTAACCGAGGGCCTCACAGGAAGAAGCGAGTGTAGCTTTATCACCTTCGTGGATTACGATATACTTACGCAGACCAAGCTGTTCTGCAAGTTTTGCCGTATCGGCGACGTCTGTGCCTGACATGAACGCATAGTGTGATGTGAGAAGCTCAAGACGGACAACGTTTCGGTGGAAGAAGTTGCCGTCATCGGTGTATACGAGAACGTAGCTGTCGCGGGGGATAATTTTTGATATGTCTTCGTAGAACTCCGACAGGCTTTCACGCTTTTCAGCGTATACGGCGGTGTCTTCTCTGTATTCGGGGACACAAAGCTGAACGAGGTTTTCACGGACAGTGAAAAGTCCTGCGGTGCAGAAGAGAACGGCAACTGCCCCAATGAGGTATTTTTTAACGGACGGCAGATCTTCGGAAATATCACGAAGCTGACTTGCCGATGCGACGGCGAGAGGGATCACCGTGAACAACACGCCGGTGGTATAGTATCTGTAGAAGGATGCGAGGATCTCGGCTTCCTCAGGTGGGAATATGAATGCGTATAGCACGAACAGTTCTGCAGCGTACAGCACCTGACATACAAGGCAGAATACCGAAGCGGCGACGATAAACGATACCTTTTTCTTCTGCGCAAGCGTGAAGACCACAGTGAAGAGCGCAAATGCCCAGACGATAGCGGTAA
The DNA here is from genome assembly GCA_045638805.1 of Eubacteriales bacterium. Classification (GTDB taxonomy): domain Bacteria; phylum Bacillota; class Clostridia; order Oscillospirales; family CAG-272; genus RUG11130. The sequence goes on along the minus strand of JAZUBZ010000025.1, from coordinate 35,207 downwards.
AACAGACCGTAACAGACGTAAAGTCAAAAAGCTCGCGCATCATCATGGAAAGAATATTTTTTATATATTCTGCATCACGTTCTGCAATGGCGGAGATCACTCCCGATGCGCTTGACGGAAATTTATCCGTATGTGCGGGGAATGTGAGCTTGACGTACACCTGCCAGAGGTAAGGCGTTATAAACTGAAAAATAATAAGGGAGACTACAGCACATATAAGGGATATAAAACTGTGCTTATCTCTGCTAAGGGAGCGCTTCGAATTGATGAGCCTTTTAAAGTTCAGGCATATAACCAGAACGGTCACGACGGCGGCGAAAATTCTGCCACTGCTTTTTATCACCGCCAGATATGTAAGGATCGGTGTGAGCGTTACAGCGAGCTTTTTGCCGTCGTGTCTGTAATGATACGCGGCTATCACGCCTGCAGCTCCGACATAACCGACGATACCGTCTGTGAGGTAGTTGTAAATTCCGAGGGATGCGGACAGAAGTTCGGGCAGAGCGAACAGCATGAGTACAAAGGCAAACAGCGGAACAGTGGCTTTGTCGCGAAGCTTTGCTTTGCAGAAAACGGCAGACAAAGATGCAGATACGATCACTCCGTGTGCTATAAGTCCCACACCTTCGGAATAGCCTGCTGCATGGCAAAAGAAATAGGCAAAGCATGCACTTCCCGGAGGATAATTGCGGAAGGATACGGCAGTTCCCTCTGCGGGGAACGCGTTCGTTTTGCACATTTCTTTGAGGATTACCGCCCAATGGGAAAAATTGTCGGGATGCAGAAGTAACATCCCGCTCATTCTTACAACGCAGAAGGCGGAAAGCAGTGTGAAGCATATTACCGCAGGTGATAAGACGAGCTCTGCGACGGAATACTTACCGCGGACGGCACGCCATGCCTCGTAAATGAAAAGTGCGGCACCGAAAAGCAAGAAGAAAAACGTGCCGTAAGACAAAAGTCCCGCAAGTCCTGCGGCGTAAACACCGAGGGAAACCGCACTTACAGACAGGAGAGGAGCAAATGCGGGGGAGACCTTAAATCTGTCGTATGCAAAGCTTATGTATCCGAAAAGGGATAAAAACAGGACCGCAAGTTTTAAGACGTATATCATCATAATTTCGTAAGAATAAATTCAATTAAGATAACAACGATGGGGCAGACCACCGCTACCGTAAACATACTCTTTCCCAAAGCGGCAAGAACTATACCGACAACCAGCGCCGCAGCTCCTGCGATGGGGGAGTTTGTGGCGTCGATTATTGCGGGTACGGTCATTACCGCAAGGGTAACGTAGGGGACGTAATAAAGAAACGAGCGTATTGTCTGATTTTTTATTTCGTGTCGTATAAGTATCAGCGGGGTGATCCTGATAAGGTAGGTAACACACGCCATTACCAATATGTATATCCAGATGTTGTGTTCCACTTGGTTTCCTCCGGTCATTCGCAGTCCACGTCGGACGGTATCGGGCGGATCAGTGCCGCCGCAAGTGAGATCGCCACGGTAAGGATTATTGTCTTGATACCCTGAGAGATACCGTCAAACAGGGGAAGCTTGTTTGCCGCTGTGCTGAGAGCAAAACTGACGATAACGAGGGCAGCGATGACTTTGTTTTTCATAGCGGGCGGTATGATTATTGCGATGAACATACCGAAGAGTGCAACGCTCAGCGCGCTTACTGCAAAGTCCGGAAGTATGTCTCCCACGATAACACCGAATGCCGTACCAAATGCCCAGCCGGGCATTGCCATTCCCATAACACCGTAAGAATAAGCGGGTTCGATATATCCTTTCCTTCCGATGTTTGCTGCAAATATTTCGTCTGTGATGGCGTAGCCTATGATAAGCCTGTGGAAAAAGGGAGTTTCGGGGGAGAATTTTTGGCTGAGAGTGCATGACATGAGAAAGTATCTGGCGTTGGCTATAAACACCATCAGCGCTACTTCAAAATATCCTGCTGATACACCTACAAGGGAGATACCCGCGTATTCTCCCGCCGAGGCGTTGTTGGTAAGACTAACGACGAATGCTTGAAGGGCTGAAAATCCAACCTTACCCGCGGCAATGCCGAGAGCGAATGACACGGCAAAGTATGCGAGAAATATAGGGAATCCGTCGCGGATGCCTTCTTTTATCAAAATTTTGTTTTTCATATCAAACCCATACCGTTCTGTGAGAAAATTGCATATATATTTTACTCTTTATATCTTCCGTTTGCAAGAGGAAACGTGCATTTTCTTACAATTTCGACGTCTATGTGGACTATAGGTTGCAAAAACTTAAGAAAACTGATATAATGTATACGTAACACATTGTGCTTTGCAGGAGGTGTGAGTTTTGAAAATTGTTGTAAAGCTTTGCGCAGTTGTTCTGATGTTGACAGCACTGTCGCTTTCGGTCTGTGCCGAAAAGGGTGATGGGGCTGAAGTTATATATTCGTATGCGGAACGTCTGGGAAACGGTGAGCTTGACGGACTGTCTCTTCCGAAGGATGCAAGCTTCTATTTGCCCGAAGATGAAGAGAATGAAGACGTGAAAGATGACGAGCAGGCTGATACGGAAGATGCAGAAGACTATGCTGATCTGGAAAAACGTATCACGTCACCTGACGGAAAGGTAAGCTTTGTCACCCATGATGAAGAAAGATACGTAAAGGTACAGCTTACTGAGGGGGAAAGTGAGGTCTCCGCAGTGTTTTCCCTTGCAGATATGAAATGTACGTCGGGTACGGATTGCCTCGGCTTTACATTCCACGTGAACGGAGAAGCCGTAACGGGCGCCGTGTCGCCTTACGTTAACGTTTCCGTGCAAATGTGCACGAAAAACAGAGAGTACATTGCGGAAGCACCGGTGAGCGCAGGCGGTCACGGAAGAATTTTTGCAGACGTATCCGGAATAGACTGTGACAGCTTTGAAAGCGTAAGGATCACGTTTTCTGTGACCGATAAAGTCACTGGGGTCACGGAGATCACCCTGACCGAGCCGTACGTATCGGACAGTTATGATTTCACTTTCCAAAGAAAGCAGAGTTTTGAGCATATTTCCGTTTTAAAAGGAAGTATGAAGGTTGATAAAATAACTTTGAGTGTATCCTCCGATGACGGAGTGAGTGCGTTTATTGTTGGCACTGCAAAGGAAGAGGTAAGACGTGTGAGATATCTTACCCTGGGGTGTGAGGAGCAGTGTGTTGTCAGCGCAAGAGACGCGGATAACGGAAACAAGACCCCGTCTGCGGTAAACGTGAGCGCAGATTCCGCTTCGGCTGTGTTCAGACTTGACGGATGCCCGTCAACATTCGTTTCGGTGACAGGTGATGGAGAGATCACTGTGGACGAGCTGGAGATATATGCCACGTCGGAAACGGCGGTAAGTGAACTTCACGACTTAAGTGTTCTTGCCATAACAGACGGTGAGCTTACAGCCAAGGGAACTCTTGACAGACAGACTGTAAAGGAGTATGCGGGGTGCCGTATAGGACTTTTCAGAGTTCCGGTGTCGGGAACTGCCGAGCCTGAGATGGTGGCACAGACAAGGGTGACTTCACGTTTCTCATTTAACGTTAAGAATGTGGCTGTAACAGCTTACGATTATAAATATTACGCAGCCATAATTGATAAAAACGAAGAATATATAAGGATATCCCCATCAAAATTCGTGTCGGCTGCCGGAACGAAAAATGCGTCGAAGAGCCTTTACGGACTCCATGGTGTCGATCCTGTTACGGTATACGAGGCGGGTGCCTCATATGCAATGGTGGACGTGGATCTGTCAAGGCTTACTACGCCCGAAAAGGTCTCCGGTATTACCGCTGCCCGTGGAGGATATGTATTCGGGCTTAATTCGGAATACGTAGATGAGCTTGATTCCTATATGGAGCTTTACCGTACAGCGGGAATAGCCGTGTACGTAAAACTGTATTGCTCTGAGCCTATAAAATCAAAGTATGATGATACGTATCTAACATACAGAAGAAGTTCCGACGAATATATGCTGCGCTCGGACACACCGGAGTCGGCGGGAATGTATACTGCTGTCGTATCGTATCTTTGTAAAAAATACCCCAGTATAACCTCGTTCGTACTGACGTCCGGTGTTAACTCGGTGAGACTGACGGGCATGAGCTATACGGATGCTTACAAGAGCGCCGGAGATATTGCCATGGCGGCAAGACTTGTGTACGGTGCCGCATCAGAAATATCAGACGTTTTTATAACGATTCCTATAAGTGACGCTATGGACAGATACGACTCAGAACCTGAGCTGTTACTTTCTCTGGTGGCGGAAAAACTTTTGCATATTGGTCATATTCCGTGGGCAGTGATGTACACGGGAAGTGAATGTGAACTGCCTGAGATCAGCGATAGTATCATATCACTTCAGCGAATGAACAATACCTCAGCGGCATCATTTACTGTATATTGCTATACTCCCGAGAAGTTTGACGATAGTGACGTTGAAAATTATAAGGCGCTTTGCCAAAGTGCCGCGTCCACTCCTGTAAGAGCAGTCTTTTTGTCCGAAGTTCTTCTTGACGAGAAACTGGGCAGAGACGTCCTCAACGGACTGAACCGTGATATGAAGGGTGATGGTTTGCATCTGTTTTCGGCAGATGCGTCGGCAACGCCCAACGTAGATATGTCCTTGATAAAGGGGACGTACCCCGTGTGGGATTTTGCTTCAGCGCATAGTACGCTCGGGTGGGTAGGCGGATACGGTATTGAAAAGCTTTCGTCAGCTCCCGAGACCCTTTACGGAGAGGGATCGTTGAGACGTGTTCTCAGATGTGTTACTGAAGATAAATCGGATTCTGCGGGAATCGTAATGTTCAGGCAAGAGTTTCCCGTGAATCTGGCGTCAGCTCCGTTCGTTGAATTCGTATATTCATACGAATGCGATACGGATGTGAGCATCGTGTTTGTTTTTGCGAATGATGAGATCAAAGCAGAGTTTAAGGTTCCCGCATCAACTTCTGTTAGGGAAGACGGAACGTACACTGCTGTGTGCGATCTTTCGGAATTTTCGAAAATATCCACAATGGCGTATATAGGAGTAATTATATACTCGGATTCTGCGGTTACTTTTGACATTTCAAAGGTAAATGTTATGAGCACTGAGCTGGAGGAGAATGGAATCGCCAATCTGTTTGAAAAGAAATCCGTTCCCGAAGATGTAAAGTTGCCTATATTCCGAATTGCCGTGGGAACTTTACTGGTGGTCGTGACCATGATAATAACGGCAGTATGTATCGTACATAGCTTCCGAAGAGACAAGAGCCTTGTAAATGTGATAAAAAAAAGGCGGCGCAGATAAGTAAAGTGCCTCCTAAAGCGTGATAAATATCCACAGTTTTGATCTCGAAGCTGTGGATATTTTCCTTGGAAGGAAAAATAAAGTGACGTATTATCACGGCAAAGTTGACAAAAGCGGATGGGTTTGGTATAATTATAATGTTACACAGTATTTTGGCGGCGTGTGCGTACGCCGCGATTTGATCTTACTGAATTGAGGAATAATTAAATTGGATAATAGATCTACCCCTGTAGCTGCTGAAGATAAGCAGCCGTTACATCCTGTATCCGATAAGGGACGTTTTATTAGGTTGTGCATTCTTATATTCACGTCAAGTTGTGCGTTTACCTTCCTTGATACGAAGAACGCGTTCTTGATTATCACTTCTTTTGCCATAGCTACAGGTATACTCGCGTTTTTCATAAAGCATAAATTATACGCAGCTTTGATTGTCCCGGTAACAGCATCGTGCTCAGCCTTCCCACATTTCAAATTTTTGATCCCCATGCTGCTGTTCATGATACTGCTCGCTTTCCTATGCGCTTCTTATCTGAAGGACAGACCGGGTCAGTTCGTTTTCTTTACTATGTGTGCCCTGATGTATTCTCTGGCGGCTATAGGTGGTTGCGTGCTTGTTGCAATACAGTATTTCGGGTCGGTAGAGGCCTGTCTTGAGGCAATCACTCAGTATTCGGCAAGCGTAGCTGAGCTGCTGTTTGGAAATATTCCCGAATGGCTTACCGCAAATGCTTCCGCAGAGGATCTTGCTACGATCAAAGAGGCATACTTGGGTGCCGCGGGGCAGGTAGTATATCTGATCCCGTCAGTCCTGGTGATATCCTCGATGTATGCTGCTATTTTGACAAAAAGTACGCTTACAAAGGCACTTGGCGGCAAGAAGATGCTTCCCGTGCTGTTCAGTAAGCCATACTATCCCCCGCTGGCTCTTGCAGTCGTTTACATGATACTCTCGCTTTTTGGTATAATATTTGCCCTCAGCTCCGAAGAGGCATACTATACTTACATGAACGTGATGTCTGTACTTGGCGTGATATTCGCCTGCATCGGACTTGCGGAATACGTGGCAGTGCTGAAGCACCCCGTTCACCCGAAGCAGAGGACCGTATACGTTGTGATGGGAATCGTGGTAACCTTTTTCTTCACCATGTCGGCGTTCACCATCCTTGCGTATTACGGAGCATATCGTACCATTTTTTCACGTGTAAGGGTGATAAGAATAACGAAAAAGTAATATTTCGGCATCATGACGTTTTTATATGACGACAGATCTTTCTTCTGAATGGAGAATCTATATGAAAAAACTATTTTCGCAGATCAAAAAGAACCGCCAAACGGTGCTCACCGTTCTTTATGCGGTGGTTCTGTTTTCAGCGTATATTACATCGGTGGCACTTGATCTTGCACATCTTTTAAAATTGGGTATCGTGTTTATCGTTCTGCTTATTGTCGGCACGGTGTTTATAAGCTTTATGTGTAAACGCTTTTCCGTAAAGCCCGGACATATTGCAGACAGAGTAGTGCTCAGCAGATCTCTCTTCGATTCCATCGATAGAATGGATTCACCCGTTATCATGTGTCATGCAGACGGAAGGCTCATATGGTGTAACGAAAGTTTCCGCGATACTCTGGGAGACGGAAAAAAGCCTTACGGCAAAAACGTTTCCGAAATTCTCGGTATACCCGTTGAAACTATACGAAACGCCCCCGCAGAGGACGGCATCGGATTCGAGTACGGAAACAGCTACTATATCGCAAAGTACAGTAACGTGAAGATCGAAGGTGGCGGAGGACTTATAATCCTCACGGAAACGTCCGAATACAAGGCTATGAGCGACAAGCTGGATATGATCTACGAGAGACTCGATAACAGCGATCCCGTAGTTGCATACGTGCTTGTTGACAACCTTGCTGAGATGATTGAAAATGACAGTAATTCTTACAGACCTGCTACTGCAAGGGTAGATGAGATCATCAGAGAGTGGGCGGCGGATGCCAAGGGTGTTATCAAGGAGTTCGAGCGTGACAGATATATTGTTATTTTTGAAAAGAGCGGACTCAAACGCCAGATCGAAAGGAAATTTGATACACTTGAAAAGATAAGAGACGTAAGGGTCGGTGCCGAGCAGCTTTCCGTAACTCTTTCAGTGGGTATTTCTTCAATGCTCGGAAGCTTTTCCGAAAAGGATCAGGCTGCAAGAGCCGCGCTTGAGCTTGCACTAAGCCGCGGCGGCGACCAGATAGTCATTAAAACTGCAGAGGGTACCGAGTTTTACGGAGGAAGAGTTAAATCTACGGGAAGACGTAACAGCGTGCGTTCAAGAGTAGTATCGAATGAGCTTCTTATGCACATGGCGCGTTCGTCAAACGTTATTATCATGGGTCACAGATACCCCGACTACGACAGCATTGCCGCGTGTGTAGGTCTTGCGCGCCTTGCTCTCTTCTGCGGTGTTGACGTAAATATCATTGCTGACGAAAAGGACATGAACGTCGCTCTTTGCCGAAAGCATCTTGAAAGTATTCCTGAATACAGGGGTATATTTACATCTCCTTCTGAGGGGCTTGATCTTATGGAGACAGGTACTTTCGTTGTGGTTGCGGACGTTAACAATCTTGCCATTGTTGAAGATCCTGCAATAATCGAAAATGCCAAGCAGTATGCGGTCATCGACCACCACAGAAAGACTGCTGAGTTCAAGCACGAGCCCTATATCGAATATATCGAGCCTAAGGCATCCAGTGCCAGTGAGCTTGTGTGCGAGATGCTTGAACACACACTTCCCGAGGATATGTTGACCAAAGCAGAGGCTGATCTGCTTCTTGCGGGAATTATGCTTGACACACGTCAGTTCACAAGAAACACGGGTGCAAGAACGTACGGCGCGGCGCTGTATCTCCATGATAACGGAGCTGAGCCGCAGGCAGTTCAGGAGTTGTTCAAATCGGGACTTGAGGATTATCTCAGCGAGGGTCGGTTCAGATCCAACGTTGCTGTATATAGGGGGGGCTTGGCTATTACAATGTGCGAGGAGTCCTCGGGTGATGCGGCGACTGACAAGATCATGGCATCCAAGGCTGCAGAAGGACTTATCGGCGTGCGCGGAATAAACGCTGCGTTTGCCCTTATAAATATTGGGGAAAGCATGCATATATCCGCCCGTTCAACGGGAAAGGTGAACGTGCAGCTGATCCTTGAAAAGCTCCACGGCGGCGGTCATTTCGACAACGCCGGAGCACAGTTGAAGGGTGTTTCTCCCGAAGATGCCGTTAAAAAGCTGAAAGAAGCGATCGATGCTCATTTTACTGAGCATAAAAAGAATGAAAAACAAAACGGAAACGCGCAAAATACAGTTAAGGGCACAGATGCGTAAGCGTATGCTCCAGAGCGCGAAAGAAAGGATAAATTTATGAAGGTAGTACTTTTAAAGGACGTTAAGGGACAGGGCAAGAAGGATCAGATTGTGGAGGTATCCGACGGATATGCAAGAAATTTCCTCCTTCCCAAGGGACTTGCTGCAGAGGCAAAGGGCTCTGTACTTAACGATATCAAGAATAAGGAGTCTTCCAAGGCTCACAAGATAGAACTTGAAAAGGCTGCGGCTCGTGAGACAGCTGCTAAACTTGAAGAAGTAAAAGTAATTTTGAAGGTTAAGGCCGGCACCGGAGGCAGAATGTATGGCTCTATTACCGCCAAGGATATTGCGGAAGCCCTTGAGACTCAGCATAATATCAAGATCGACCGCAGAAAGATGATTGCCGATACCATAAAGGCCTACGGAAACTATAAGGTAACTGTAAAGCTTTATCCCGAAATCACGGGTACGGTAAACGTTACCGTAACAGAGGCGTAAAATCAAAGAATAATTTACCCTAAAACGGGACAGAATGGAGAATACCGTGAACGGAAACTTGAATGAGGAAATGGGAAGGCGAATGCCGTTTTCCCTGGATGCGGAGCAGTCCGTGCTCGCATCTATAATGATAGACCCCTCATGCATGGACAATATTGCGGCATTAGTCAGTGCTGACGACTTTTATCTCAGCGAACATCGTGAGATATTCTCGGTCATGCAACGCATGTACCTGAAAAGTAAGAATATCGACGTTGTAACACTTATTAATGAGCTTGCGGTAAACGGAGTGTATGACGAGGCCGGCGGCCGAGAATATCTCAGACTTCTTGCTGAGACCGTACCTACCGCCGCAAACGCCAAGGACTATGCCAAGATCATCAGAGACAAAGCGATACTCCGTCAGCTTATCGGCGCGGGTGAGGCTATCTCCGAGGCAGCTTACGCAGGCGAGGATGAGGCTGAGCGTCTCGTCGAATTTGCCGAAACAAAGGTCTTCAATATTGCCGAGGGCAGAGAAAACAAAAGCTTCGTACATATTCGTGACGCCATTGTCATGGTATATGACAGACTCAACACCCTTAAAAACAATCCCGATGCAGTAAAAGGTACGCCCACGGGCTTTACCGACCTTGACAACGTTATCGTAGGTCTCGGTAACTCTGACCTTGTGCTTGTAGGCGCACGTCCCGGTATGGGTAAGACCAGCTTTACCATGAACCTTGCCACCGCGGCTGCTGCAAAGACGAAAAAGACGGTGTGCGTCTTCTCCCTTGAGATGTCTGCAGAGCAGCTTGCCAACAGAATGCTTTCAAGTGAAGCGCAGATCGACAGCTATAAGATGCGCTCGGGTCAGCTTGACGACCAGGACTGGGAGGCACTGGCTTATGCGTCCTCAAGACTGTCGTCTGTCGATATTCTTATCGACGATACTCCCGGTATCACAGTTGCAGGTATGAAGAGTAAGCTGAGAAGGGTTAAAAATCCGGGAATGGTGGTTATCGACTACCTTCAGCTTATGCAGGGTGACACAAAGACCGACAACCGTGTAAACGAGGTCGGTGAGATCTCCCGAGGCCTTAAGCTTCTTGCAAAGGAGTTCAACGTACCCGTTATCACCTGCGCGCAGCTTTCCCGAGGCCCCGAGCAGAGACAGGACAAGCGCCCCATGCTGTCTGACCTTCGTGACTCCGGTGCCATCGAGCAGGACGCGGATATCGTAATGTTCCTCTACCGTGACGAATATTACAAGGAAGCGTCGGGCGAGCAGAGCGTTGCCGAGGTCATCGTAGCTAAAAACAGACACGGTTCGGTAGACAAGGTAAAGCTTGGCTGGATCGGTCAGTATACCAAATTTACAAACCTGACAAACACCGCTGAATAAGCGAACAAAATGTATTATGCTTGAAAGAATCAATTCTCCGTCGGATGTGAAGAAACTTAGCTTAGATGAGCAAAAGGTACTTGCCGACGAGATAAGACAAGAGATCATACGTGTAGTATCTGCAAACGGAGGCCACCTGGCATCAAATCTCGGTGCTGTGGAGCTGACACTTGCCATGCATACCGTATTCGACTGCCCGCGTGACAAATTTATCTTTGACGTGGGACACCAATGTTATGCCCATAAGCTTCTTACGGGACGTGCAAAGGATTTTGATACGCTCCGCACCTATGGCGGTATCTCGGGCTTTACCAATGTGGATGAGAGTGAATACGATACAGTTACCGCAGGTCACAGCGGACCGTCCATTTCAACGGCTCTCGGCATCGCATCATCCGAGGCGATACGCGGTAGTGAAGCTGTCACCGTGGCGGTGGTTGGTGACGGTTCGTTCACTAACGGAATGATATTCGAGGCTCTCAATAATTGCTCAGGCAAAAAGCTGAAGCTTGTTATCATCTTAAACGACAACGGAATGTCCATCTCCGAAAACGTTGGCGGACTTCCCAAATATTTTTCAAGGATCCGAACAAGCGAAAAGTATTTCGGATTTAAGGATTTCATGAAGACGCAGGTGGTACGGCTGCCTCTCATCGGCCGTCATATCGTAAAGTTTGCCATGCACGTGAAGAATGGCGTGAAACGGCTTTTCCTGCATGACAATATTTTCGAGAATCTTGGTATTGAGTATTTGGGTCCTGTTGACGGAAACGATATTGAAAAGCTTACCAAGGTTTTAAGGGAAGCTGCCACGCGCGATGAATGTACAGTAGTCCACGTTAGAACGAAAAAGGGTCTTGGATATGGTCCCGCCGAAAAACTTCCCGGTAAATACCACTCTGCATCGGTATTTGACCCTGCCACGGGAGAAAGTGAGCCCTCCGGCATGAGCTTTACCTACGCTGTGGGAGATACACTTTGCAATCTTGCACAGGAGAATGAAAGCATTTGCGCCGTGTCTGCGGCTATGACCGATGGCACCGGACTTGACGGTTTTGCGGAGCTGTTTCCCCACAGATTCTTCGACGTTGGTATCGCCGAAGAACACGCGATCGCCTTCAGCGGCGGCCTTGCGCTCAGCGGACATCATCCTGTGTGCGTGCTGTATTCTACCTTTGCCCAAAGAGTGTACGATCAGCTTTTCCACGATATAGTATTACAGAAGGTACCGCTCACGTTCCTTCTTAGCCACGCGGGGCTTGTGCCCGGAGACGGAATCACTCATCAGGGACTTTTCGACGTGGCGCTGTTCTCGTCTATCCCCGGCGTTAATATCTATTCCCCCGACAATTATGCGGAGCTTGCCAATATCATAGGCGCGTCTGTAGTGGGATCGGGCGTGGATATTATCAGATATCCCAAGGGTCGTGAGGCTGTATACGACAGAAGCGTGTTCAAGCGTAACGGTGACGTGTTCTCGTGGGTGCCGAAGGATGCTGAGGCTGTTATCGTTACCTACGGCAGAGTAACCTCCATTGCCGTGGAGGCTGCAAAGATGAGTAAATATAAGGTGGGAGTTGTGAGAGTATCAAGGCTTCTCCCTCTGCCTATAAACGAGATACTCGAAGCTCTCGGTGACGTGCCCTTCGTATATTTCCTTGAAGAGGGTATGCGCCGCGGAGGCTTTTCCGAAAGACTGTCCGCACACTTTATCGAGAGGGAATATTACCCCAGAACGGTGATTCATGCGGTGAACGGTGAGTTCGTGCCTCACGGAGACACAGCGAAGCTGTTCGAACGCTTTGGATTTACGGCTGAAGAAGTAGTATCCCGCCTTGAAAGAAATATCAGCAGGTAACACACCTGCAATTTCAAAAATAAAAGACATTTTTATACAGCTGCAAAGCTGAAAGGAGTACATCATGAAAGACAAAATTTATCTTTTTAACGGTGAAAATCTTGACGGATGGAACGAATTTGATACCATGACATTAGCGCCTACAGGTGAGTATCCTACTTGGGATATAAAGGACGGCGTTTACACCGTTACCAAGCACGATATCTACTCTAAGTACGAGTATGGTGACGCTCACGTGCACGTAGAGTTTAATCTTCCCTATATGCCCGAAAGGGAGGGACAGTGGAGAGCAAACAGCGGTCTTTACATTCATGGCTGCTATGAGATCCAGATCCTTGACACATACGGTAAGGAGGGCGAAACTGCTCTTGACGATTGCGGTGCGATCTACGGCATTGCGGCTCCCCTTGTAAATGCTTGTAAGGCGCCCGGTGAGTGGCAGGCATACGACGTATTCGTACGCGCGGCAAAGCTGAACGAGGACGGAAGCGTTGCAAAGTTTGCAACAATGACCGTATTCCTCAACGGCGAGCTTATCCACAACAACGTTGAGCTTCCCCGTCACTGTGCTTGCGGAAACTATGACAAAATCGTTGAAAGAGGTCCTGTATTCCTTCAGGATCATGCATGTCCCGTAAGCTTCAGAAACATCTGGGTCCGTGAGCTTGACTGACAGGTTTTATATTTCGTACATAAATAGGTATTGGTTATGAAAGAAAAGGTTATACTTTTTGACGGCACGAATCTTGACGGATTCATAAGCTGTTCCACCGGAGAAAAAGCTGAGTGGGAAGTGCGTGACGGTGCCATGACCGTTGTTCCCGGCAAGGGAGACATCAGAAGTATTTACGAGTACAGTGACGCGCACGTACACGTTGAGTTTAATCTGCCCTATATGCCCGATAAGGTGGGGCAGGACAGAGGAAACAGCGGAGTTTACGTGCAGGGCTGCTATGAGATACAGGTGCTTGACTCCTCTATGAACGCTCATACCAACTGTTGTGAGTGCGGCGGTATATACGAGCTTGCAAATCCCATTAAAAATATGTGTAAGGCTCCCGGTGAGTGGCAGACCTACGATATCATCCTCAGAAGCGCGCGTCTTAACGAAGACGGCAGCGTAAAGAGTCACGGTGTCATTACACTGATCCACAACGGCGAGGTCATCCATAATAACGTTACTCTCACAAGCCGTACACCCGGCGGATGCTACAGATACATTACTGAGCGCGGTCCCATCATGCTTCAGGACCACGAATGCCCCGTAAGCTACAGAAACATTTGGGTGCAGCCTCTTGACTGATATCAACTGAAATCGATCACTAATATAAGACGGGTCTCCGAACGAGACCCGTCTTATGTTTGCATGATTTTATTTAATTTACGTCAAATACCGTATCTACAGAGGATTGCCGCAAGTTCGGCTCTTGTGAGTACATCAAACGGAGCAAGACTGACGGGATGTCCTTCATCTTTGGTCTTTCCGTTGATAATACCCTTGGAAACACACCAAGCAAATGCATCGCGGTTCCAATCAGATAGTTTATCCGGGTCTGTGAAGGATGAAAGATTTACTTTGGCAGATATGTCGTCACCTTTGAAGGCGGCGTATCTGTAAAATATCGCTGCTACCTCGCCTCTGGTTATGGTGCGGTCGGGTGCGAAATAGTTACCACCAATGCCGGTTGTAATTCCGCATTCTGCCGCCCACGTCACAGCCTCGGTGTACCACATTCCGTCAGGTGTATCAACGAAGGGGTTTTCACTTTCCGGCGCGGGTTCACCCGCAAGTCTCCAAATGGTGGTTAATACCTGGGCACGGGATACGGACATGAGGGGACCAAATTTGTTGTCTCCAACACCGATCATGATACCTTCTTTGAAGCAACGGTTTACGTAGGCACCTTCCCAACTTTCTTCATACACATCATAGAAGGGGATATTATCACTGTTAATTAAGTAAGCTATATAACGTGGAGCATCTACTCCGTTACTATCTTGGAATATATGTACTCCTCCACCTGCTATGGTAGGCATGTTTTCAGTTAAGATGTATGAGCCGTGATTATCTGATATTCTCTTGCCCTTGTACATTAAATAATTCTTTGAGGTATCTTTAATTTTAAGTACACTGACACCGTTATATGATGATATTACGGATACATCCCCGGGAAGTGTCTCAACAATATTGAATAACGAATCCAGACGCAGATAAACTTGTTTGACAGGATCCAACACGATGAAGGAATTGTTACCGTTGTCTATCTTTTGATACTCCCACAAATCTTTATCAAAAATCAAATTACCGTCTGTATCATAGACCTTAATACCGGAATTATTGGAAGAAGTCAAATCACAAACAAAATAATCCTCGCAGAAGCTGATAGTGTATCCCTCTGTGATTACTGTATCATTGACAATGTCAAGTAGTACAGCACTTAATCTAAAGCCGTAGTCTTGAGGTGTTTTGAAAGATATTACTGCCACTTTTTCGTTGTAATATCGTATTTCTCCGTCGGCAAAATATATCTCATTTCCCGCAGTGTCATAAACATCCGTCATCTGGGGCGAATTCTTGCTCGCAAGATAATAACCGTTTACGAAATCAATTTTGTCATAATTCAGAGGGACTATGATTTTACCGTCATGATTTATCAATCCTTTGACTGTGGGGTCATAGGTGCCGGCCTTATGAGAAATCAAAAAGTGCCCCGCTTCAGTTATTCCAATGCAGGTATAGTCTATCTGCGTTTTTTTTATGTCTGAATCGGTCAACTCAAACACATTATACTTATTGGTGACACCTTCAATTCCCACTAATTCGCAAAAATAGTTGTCTTTAAAGCAAAAGATTGCTTTTTTGCCTGTTTCGGAATACACAATGTCTCCGTTTTTATCAATAATGTCGTAGCCGTACAGAGGTAATGCTGATAGATTCTTTCCATTGTAGGTGATTGATTCCCGCTTTATCTTCAAAATGTCGATATGAGTTACCACAGTGTAATCATTACCGTCGTAATGACTGATATACGGATAGTTTTCAAAGGCAGACTTAAACGATACCTTACCGTTCGCTAACTTGTACAGATTAAATCCGTACTCAGCATCCTCAACAGTACTGCCGTTCACCCACACCGTAATTATACAGTTATCGGTCATCGTATATATTGTCTCATTATCGTTTTGAACTTGCCAAACTACGTTGCCATCCTTATCAAAAAGAGTTTTGTCTGCTGCAAAATAGTTTTCTCCCGAATTGATCAGATCATAATATTCCACGGTACTCTTTACCACTGCAAGCTTTTCGTCTGCCGAAAAGACCGATGTAGGAACGATGGATAGCACCATCACCGCGGCTACTAAAAAAGCAATAAATTTTTTCATGGTCAAAGTCCTCCTTGATCGTTAAATACACTATGTGACCGTATTTTAATTATATCATATTTCACATGATTTGTAAAGGATATTTCTTTTTGTATGGTAATATTGCTGTTCTGACGGCTTTTCACCTTTTACCCACGGTCGGCATATCATAAAAACAGACGGGTGAAAACCGGAGGATTACATAGCATGAAAGGATGATATGGAGTGAAAGTAGTTCTCATCAAAAGTCCGCGTACGGTATCGCCAATTTTGAGAAGGATATTCCGTATTCAAAAACGCAAGCGCTGACATATCTGATAATCAAACAGTTCCGAGGGACATTTGGGCTCAAGGAACTGTTTTTTTGTACTTATACACTTTTTTTGCAGGATGAGCGAAAGAGTCGAAAATTAACTCAATCTTTACAGTCTTGAGCGTTAGTTTTCCTTGACAAAACGGCAGATTTATTGTATCATTATATTGTGGGGAAGTGTACGAAGATGTCCTTCCTGATAAACGACATTATCCGCGAAAGAGAGGTTGACCACCTTGAAAAAAATCATTTCTTTATTATTTGTTGCCGTAATTTGTCTCGGCGTTTTGTGCTCATGTTCCGACGAAAAGATAGAACCTGGGGTGATCGGTATAGGCGGCATCGGTCCTCTTTCCGGTGACACCTCTGTTTACGGTACTGCAGTTAAAAACGGAGCACAGCTTGCAGTGGATGAGATCAATGCAATGGGCGGTTTGCAGTTTGAACTTAACTTCAAGGATGACAAAAACTCTCCTGCTGTAAGTGTAAAGTCATATGATAAGCTTAGAGAATGGGGTATGCACGTGCTTCTCGGCGCCGCTACCACCGAGCCTTGCCTCAGAGTCGTGGATCTTGCCGACGAACACAGAATATTCACAGTGACTCCCTCTGCGTCAGCACCCGCTGTTACCGAGGGGCATGACAACGTATTCCGCGTGGCATATAACGATAATGCACAGGGAAAGGCTGCTGCGTCTTACATTGCAGCAAATGCACTGGCACAGAAGATAGCGATCATCTGCAAGTCCGATGACACCTACTCTAACGGCGTTTGCGCTGCATTCAGAGCTGAGGCTGATCGCCTTGAACTTGAGATAGTAGCTGAATACTCCTTCAAGGACGGAAAACACGATTTTAAGAAAAACGTCACCGAGGCGATGGAAGCAGGCGCTGATCTTCTGTTCTGTCCTGTATACTATGAGCCTGCTGCAGAGATAATCACGGCTGCCGCCGAACTTGAATATTCTCCCATATTCTTTGGTACAGACGGTCTTGACGGACTTTTCTCCGTTGAAGGTTTCAATAAGGAGCTTGCAGAGGGAGTTCATCTGCTCAGCCCTATCCCCGCAGATTTCACAAACGATAAGACAAGACAGTTTATGGAAGAATATCAGTCAAGCTACGGTGTGCTTCCCAATCAGTTTGCAGCCGATGCATACGACGCTGTATACGCTATATATGAGGCGGCAGTTCACGCGGGAGTTACCGCTGATATGACTGCCGAGGAGATGTGTCCTCTTCTCTCGAAGGCAATGACAGAGATAACCCTTGACGGTATCACAGGCTCCGGAAACAGCCTTACATGGGATGCCACGGGTGAAGTACAGAAAGCTCCGGTTGTGGTTGTGATACAGAACGGAATGTACGTAAAGAAATAAAGTTATAAGTATATAGTGAAAAGTGAATAGATGTTGTGGCTTTTCGCCTTGGCGAAAAGCTGCAGCAATTATGTTTGGAAAGGAATTCATAACATGACAAGTAACCCCAGAATCGACTGTTTTGCCAACGGCTTTTTATCTGATCCCTCACTTCCCTATGAGGAAAGGATCGGACGCGGCCTTATAGAAATGGCTAAATATACAGATATCTCCTTTAAAGATTACATCCTTCCCTATGCGGAGTGGGCTCCCTCCGACAGCGCGGTAGGGTTTATGTTTGCTTCAGGCATCAAGGTAATGCCTGACAGATACGACGCTCTTATCGAAAAGTACCCCGAGGAGGCTGAGACTCTTAAGGCTCACCGCGAGGAAATGTGCTCCTATCTTAACTACGACTTCCACTATGCAGGTACAGACGTAGGCGGACGCCTTTCTGCTGCTAAGGCAGGCTGGGGCGGCGGTTGGGGCGGTCATGCTAATCCCGATTTCGGTAAGATCATCAACGTGGGTACCGACGGCATCCGTGCTGAAATAGAAAAGTACAGAAAACTGAATCCTGACAAGGAGGCGTTCTACAACGGATGCCGTATGGCAATGGATTCTCTTGATATTCTGGGCGACAGATTTTTGGCTCTCGCACGTGAGCTTGCAGACACCTGTGAGGACGAAGAAAATAAAAAGCGTTACGAAGCGGCGGCACGCGCCTTTGAGGTGATTCCGAGACGTCCCGCCTATGACTTTACCTCAGCGGTACACGCCTTCTGGTTTATCTTTACCGTTGACGGTATCGACTCCCCCGGAAGACTTGACCAGATGCTCCGCCGCTGCTATGAGTCCACCGACGATAAGGCTGAGATTCGCGATATGCTTTCCCGCCTGTGGGATGCATTCCACGAGACTCGCTCCTGGCACGTGACTCTCGGAGGCTCCGACGAAAACTGGAATGATATGTGCTTCGGTCTTACATACGATATGCTGAAGATGACCGAGGAAAAGGGATACAACACCCCCAACCTCTCTGTAAGAGTCCACAGAAATACTCCCGAGTGGGTATGGCATGCTGCGGCTGACTGCCTTGCGGCAGGAACTGCGCTTCCCACAATATACAATGACGAGATTGTGTGTGCTGCCCTTGAAAAGGTGGGTATTCCTCCCCGCGACAGCCACGAATACTGCATGAACGGATGTAACCAGATCGATATCTTTGGTAAGAGCCACATGGGTCTGGAGGATGGTGAGGTGTGCCTTGCGAAATGCGTTGAGTTTGCGCTTTACAACGGATGTGACCCCATGTGTCCCGTCCGCGACAGATACAGCGTAAATTCGGGTGACGCAAGAAATTTCAAGACATTCGACGAGTTTATGCGTGCAGTTAAACGTCAGATTTCCTTTGTAGTATACGGCATGACAATGAACTCTAACGCCAGCCAGCACGCAAAGGCGTATTCGGGACATAACCCCCTTCGCTCATGCCTTACTGAGGGATGCTTTGAGAAGGGCATTGACTACCGTGACGGCGGTCCCCTTTACAATCACGGACAGATCCTTGCGGAGGGTGTTGCTGACGCGGGTGACAGCGTATATGCTGTAAAAAAACTTATCTTCGACGAGAAGAAGTACACAATGGATGAGCTCCTCACAGCACTTGATGCTGACTTTGAGGGATATGAGGACTTGTACCGCGATTTTTCCTCTTGCGAAAAATTCGGTAACGATATAGAAGAAGTTGACAAGATCACAGCTGAAATCACAAATTACTTCATGCGTGAGCTGAAGCGTCACCGTACCTACAGAGGCGGCGTATTTATGGCAGGATGCTCACCTGAAGCGAGAATAGCCGATTACGGTAAAAAGCTCGGTGCGCTTCCCAACGGAAAGAGACGCGGCACACCTATGCTTGCGGACAGTATCTGCGCTACCCCCGGTAACGATATGGCGGGTCCCACTGCGGCTGTAAAATCCGCGCTTCACTATGATCAGGTAGAGGCGGGAAGCGGCTTTATCTTCCAGATCAAGTTTGAGAAGAAGGCGTTTTGCACCGAAAAGGGCAAGGAAAGCTTTATTGCCCTTGTGAAGAGCTATTTCGCGGGTGGCGGTCAGCAGGTAACCACTACGGTAGTGTCTCCCGAAGACCTTCGCCGTGCAAAGGAGAATCCCGAAGGATATGAAAGCTTAAAGGTACGTATAGGCGGATACAGTGGTTACTTTACCGAATTTGATCCCGAGCTTCAGGATAATATCATTGCAAGAACCGAGCATATGATGTAAAAGATCTACGTGTTTTGTGAACTTTTTTGAAGATTTGCCCCATACCCTCGGTATGCTTTATGAAAGCTTACAATAACTAAAAAAACTCGTAAAAACACTTGCAATTTTACGTGCCGTATGGTACAATAATTAAGGTAAGATCAATATCCTCAGGAGAGTGGGCAGAAAAGTCCACTCTCTTGTTTATGATATGACATTTAACTAATAAACTACATTTAACACGAAGAGAGGTTAAAACAAGTGAATCCTTACGGAAAGAAAAACATCGCAGGAACTGTGTGGGATCTGGTTGAACCCACGGCACATGAGCTTGGCTACAGTATTTGGGACGTAGAATACGTGAAGGAGGGTGCAGACATGTACCTGAGGATCACTATCGACTCCGAAGAGGGTATCGATATTGACGACTGTGAGCGTATGACCCGCGCTATCGACCCGATGCTTGACGAGGCTGATCCTATCGAGGATTTCTACTATCTTGAGGTATCCTCTCCCGGAGTTGAGAGAGTGCTTACCATAGACGAGCATTTTGAGAAGATGGCGGGTACTGAGGTAGAAGTTAAGCTTTACCGCGCACTTGACGGTGCGAAGGTTTTCCGCGGCGTACTCGTGGGTAAGCAGGACGGCAAGATCACTATCACCACAGAAGCTGGAGACGTTAGCTTTGAGGCTAAGACTGTTGCAAAGTGCACCACTGTTTTTGACTGGCAGTCTGCAATGAACAACTAAGTAAATATAATAGTAGGAGATAATAAAATGAGCAAGGAACTTTTTGAGGCCCTGGAGCTTCTTGAAAGAGAAAAGGGTATTCCCGTAGATTACATGCTTGAGAAGGTTGAGGCGGCTCTCGTGTCCGCATACAAGCGAGAGTCCGGCAGTACTTCCGCGCGAGTTGGTATCAACCGCGAGAAGCGTCAGCTTAAGCTTTACAGAATGAGAACCGTTGTTGAGGAGGTTCTCGATCCCAAGAGCGAGATATCCCTTGAAGAGGCACAGAAGATCTCCCGCCGTTACGTTCTCGGCAGTGTGGTTGAGGACGAGGTGAAGACCAAGAATTTTGGTAGACTCAGCGCACAGACCGCAAAGCAGGTTATCGTTCAGGGTATCCGCGAGGCTGAAAAGAGCAACATCCTCAGAGACTATGAGAAGAAGCGCGAGGAGATCATCTCCGCTGTAGTAGTTAAGAGAGAAGAAGCAACAGGTGACGTTGTTGTTGACACAGGCACAAGCAACGCGCTTCTCCCCCGCGCAGAGCAGATTCCCGGAGAGGAGCTTTACGTTGGCGACCGCATCAAGGTATTCGTTACCGAGGTCGGTAAGGCAGACGAAAAGGGCCCCATGGTAACTCTTTCAAGAACACATCCCTCTATGGTAAAGCGTATGTTTGAGTCTGAGATCCCCGAGATCCACGACGGTATCGTTCTCGTAAAGGGTATCTCCCGTGAGGCAGGCTCCAGAACTAAGATTGCTGTTGAATCAAGAGACGAAAACGTTGACGCAGTAGGTGCTTGTATCGGTAACCGCGGAATGAGAATTTCCGAGATCGTAAACGAGCTTCACGGCGAAAAGATCGACGTTGTTCAGTATTCCGAAAACGTTGAGAAGTATATCGCGGCGGCTCTCTCTCCTGCAACTGTAAGAGAGGTCGAGTTTGACGGAGAAAAGAGTGCTAAGGTAACGGTTGACGGTGACCAGCTTTCCCTTGCTATCGGTAAGGAAGGACAGAACGTTCGTCTTGCCGCAAAGCTTACAGGCTGTAAGATCGATATAAAGGGTGTTAAGATCTGAAATGAAGAACAGCGCACCTAAAACGAAAAAGGTTCCCGAGAGACGCTGTACGGGATGCGGTCAGAGCTTTCCGAAGAAGGATTTGATCCGTGTTGTACGTTCTCCCGAAGGAGAAGTTTCACTTGACTTCACCGGAAAGAAATCAGGAAGAGGGGCATATATTTGTCCCAAGAGCACCTGCTTCAAAAAAGCAAGAAAGCAGGGCAGAATAGCCAGAAGCCTTGAAGTTGAAATATCCGACGAGCTTTACGATATCCTTGAGCACGAGGTTAAGGTAAGCGAAGCGGAAGCGGCAGAAAAGATTGACTGATATGGATGCGTTGACACAAAAGATACTGTCCCTTTCGGGGCTTTGCAGAAGAGCGGGCGGAGTTGTTCCCGGTGCGGATGCCGTTATAATGGCGATGCAGAGAAAGTCTCCCCGTCCCGTAGTAGTAGTGATGTCACACTCTGCATCAGACAGAACGAAAAAGCAGATAACAGACAAGACCGCGAATGCGGGCGTTCCTCTGATTATGGTAGAAGCGGACACGTACGATATCGGCGAAAAGCTTGGTATCATATCGTCCTGCGCGGTATACGCTTTGACGGGTAAGGGTCCGGCGGCGAAGATACTGCAGATCGCCCGTGAAGCGAATATAGTCCGAGAAGCGTAATGATAAACACAAAGCGTGAAAAATACGACGACTGTAGTCGTAAGTCCAAGTTTTCACGTATGCTTTGAAACGAAGCAGGAAAGCACGGTAATTAGTATGGCAAAAACAGCGCCTATGTTTAAGATCAACCAGATGGCAAAGGACCTCGGCATGAAGACCAAGGAGATCTGCTCCGAGGCCGAGGCGGCAGGTGTGGCTGGCAAGACCACATCCGCATCCTTTGAAGCCGATGAATTTAATATGTTCTTCGATCATATTACTTCCAATAACCAGATAAATGATATGGACGGTTACCTTAAGGGTAAGACCGTTATTAAGACTGCTGAAGCTCAGGCGGCTGAGAAAGCGGCAACTGAAAAGGCGGCAGCTGAAAAGGCAGCAGCTGAGAAGGCAGCGGCAGAGAAGGCGGCGGCAGAGAAGGCGGCAGCTGAAAAGGCAGCGGCAGAGAAGGCGGCAGCTGAAAAGGCAGCGGCAGAGAAGGCGGCGGCAGAAAAGGCAGCAGCTGAAAAAGCGGCGGCTGAGAAGGCAGCAGCTGAAAAGGCAGCGGCAGAGAAAGCGGCAGCTGAAAAGGCAGCGGCAGAGAAAGCGGCAGCTGAAAAGGCAGCGGCAGAGAAGTCAAAGACTGTTCAGCGTGACGTTAAGAAGGATGAACCTCGCCGCGACAACAGGGATAACAGAAACGACCGTCCTCAGGGTGAGCGTAACGACAGACGTGACGACCGCCGTGATACACGTCCCGATAATCGCCAGGGCGGATATCAGCAGGGACGTCCCCATGGTGACAGAAATGACCGTCCTCAGGGTGACAGACGTGACAGCCGCGGAGATGCACGTCCCGATAACCGTCAGGGAGGTTTCCAGAACAGAAATCAGGACGGCGGATTCCAGAGCAGAGGACAGGGTGCTCCCCGTGACGACCGCAAGGGTCAGTTTGACAAGGGCGGAGACCGCAGATTCGACAAGGGTGGAGACCGCGGCTTTGATAAGGGCGGCAAGGATAAGGGTTACGGTCTCGACCGTGCTCCCATCAAGCCTCAGCCCAAGCCTCAGGTAGAGACAGGCGTTGAAAAGAAGAAGACAGGTAACGTGCGCGTTGTCGATACAAGAACAACAAACGTTAACCTTTCCAAGTATGATGAAAAGCTGGATTCCTTTGTGGGAGATACACCCGACAGTCAGGCAAACAAGCAGAAGCTCAAGAAGAAGGGCGACAACAAGTTCGGCGGTAAGAAGAATGACAAGGAACGTCAGGCTATGGAAAAGCTTCACCGCGCTAACATTGAGAAGGCTAAGAAGATGCCTCTCAAGGTCTCCATTCCCGACGAGATCTCCGTTGGTGAGCTTGCAAGCAGACTTAAGGTTACAGCCGCTGAGGTTATCAAGCGCCTTATGATGATGGGCGTTATGGCTACTGTTAACCAGGAGCTTGACTATGATACGGCTTATCTTGTAGCAGACGAGCTTGGCGCTGAAGTAACTAAGGAAGTTACCGTTACCATCGAGGAGAAGCTCTTCGGTGTTGAGGAGGAAGAGACAGATGACAACCTTCTCCCCCGTGCTCCCGTTGTATGCGTAATGGGTCACGTTGACCACGGTAAGACGTCTCTCCTTGACGCTATCAGAAACGCAAAGGTTACCGCAGGCGAGGCAGGCGGTATCTCACAGCACACCGGTGCATACAGAGTTGATCTTGACGGTCGTGAGATCACATTCCTTGATACCCCCGGTCACGAGGCGTTCACAGCAATGAGAGCGAGAGGTGCTCAGTCCACCGATATCGCGATTCTCGTTGTTGCCGCTGACGACGGTATCATGCCTCAGACAGTAGAGGCTATCAACCACGCTAAGAGTGCAGGTATCGATATAGTAGTTGCTATCAACAAGATGGATAAACCCACAGCTAACCCCGAAAACGTTAAGGGTGAGCTTACAAAGTACGAGCTCGTTCCCGAGGAATGGGGCGGTGACGTTATGTGCGTTCCCGTATCCGCGCTTACACGTCAGGGTATTGACGATCTTCTTGAGAGCGTGCTTCTCGTTGCAGAAATGAAGGAGCTTAAGGCTAATCCCGATCGCCGTGCAAAGGGTCTCGTAATCGAGGCAAGACTTGATAAGGGTCGCGGTCCCGTAGCTACTGTTCTCGTTCAGAATGGTACACTCCATGCAGGTGACACAGTTATCGCAGGTACATCCGTCGGTCACGTAAGAGCAATGCTCAACGACCGCGGTGAGAGAGTAAAGGTTGCAGGTCCTTCCGTTCCCGTTGAGATCACCGGCCTTTCCGAGGTTCCCATGGCGGGTGACGAGTTCAACGCAGTTGAAGACGAAAGAATGGCGCGTGAGCTTGCTGAGCAGAGACGTATGAAGGCTAAGGAGGAGCAGTTCAAGCTTAACTCCAAGGTCAACCTTGACGATCTCTTCGCACAGATTTCCGAGGGTGCTAAGGAGCTTTCCGTTATCGTTAAGGCAGACGTTGGCGGCTCTGCAGAGGCTGTTAAGTCCTCTCTCGAGAAGCTTTCCAACGATGAAGTAAAGGTAAGAGTTATCCATAGCGCAGTCGGTGGTATCACCGAGGGTGACGTTATGTTTGCGGCAGCGGCTAACGCTATCATCGTAGGCTTTAACGTACGTCCCGACAAGGGTGCGGTTGATTCCGCAGAGCGTCAGAACGTTGATATCCGCACATACCGCATCATTTACGAGTGCATCGAAGAGATCAGTGCGGCTATGAAGGGTATGCTTGCTCCTACCTTTAAGGAAGTTGTTATCGGTCGTTGCGAGGTTCGTCAGACTATCCGCGTTCCCGGTATCGGTATCATCGCAGGTTCTTACGTTACCGACGGTAAGGTACAGAGAAATGCGCAGATCCGCGTAGTACGCGGCGGTATCGTTGTGTTCGAGGATAAGATCTCCTCTCTCCGCCGTTTCAAGGATGACGTACGCGAGGTAGCTCAGGGCTACGAGTGCGGTATCGGACTTGAAAAGTGCACCGATATCAAGGAAGGCGACCAGCTTGAGGCATTCATCATGGAAGAGGTCGCAAGATAAGCCTTATATAAAAATGGAAATGACTGTCGTGCGAGAGCACGGCAGTTTTTCTTTTGCAGAAATAAACCATAGGCAGTACCGGTCGTGATGACTTAAGTCCTGCAGTTAATATGTACAAAACAAGTCCGCAGCATATGTGTATTATGCCAAATTTATTTTTTTAATAAATGTTCTGAGTAAAATATAGAAAGAGGATCGGATATCGAATATCCGATCCTCTTTGGGTTTATTTACATATCATGCGGAAGTGCATGACCCCGCGACCTTTGGAAACGAGCATTCTTTCTTCACCATCCACAACAAAAGCGAACTTTCCGTCAGTCCACTTTCCGGGCATAAGGTTGGTGGCGTACAGCTCGCCGCCGTCCGTCATGTCAACAGTGAACTCGGTAAGCTCTTCCTTCGCGGTAGGGAAAAGCACGGTTTTGCCGTGGGCCTTAGTTGCGAAGTATCCGTCGTCTTCAATAAGCTCTGCCGTGGCCTCTGCGAGATTTCCACTGTCGGTCACGTACATTGCGTGAAGGAAATAGTCAGTCTCAGCGGGAGATGCGGGAGACACGGTAAGTCTGCCGCGTCCGTCCTCACGGACGGGATATTTTTCGTCATCGCATTTAACCGCAAGGTTTTTGCCGTTTACAATGAATCTCTCCTCAGAGTTTCCGATGACCGAAAGCTTTGCGTTTTTCGGCAGAAGCGTGTCGCACACAAGCATGCCTCCGCTTTTGTGAGTTGTCACGGCACGGTTGCCTACGATCGAGTACTCGCCCATGGTGTGCATCTGCCAGGTCTTTTTTGCACCCGGGTCACGAGTCTCAAGTCTGTCATAAATGAAGACGAGCATTTCTGCATCCGGGCTTTCGGGATCAATGGCAATAGAGGTGCGTCGGTAGTCCTTTATTTTGTCGGAATATGCGTTGGTATGGTCGCCCATCAGCATACAGTATTTAAGATATCCGTCGCGGTGTGTGCGGTGAGCATGGGCGAGGATCTTCGCGCGGTTAATGGTGCTCTTGCCGAGCCACTCCTCAAAATACTCATTTTCACCGTTGCTTTCGGTATCTGCCTTCTGACCGCCTGAGTTACCCCACCTTTCCTCAACGTCCTCGTTCGGGTCGAACACAAGCATACAGTTGGTGGAAACGGTCATTTTATTGTACCTGAAGTCAAGCTCCGAAGCGTAGCCGTGGAAAGACTTTTCTTCATCGTCGGAGAAGTACTCGTAGCAGTTTGCGGCTGACGCCAAGCTTCCCTTATAGAAAATCATAAAGTTTCCGCTGTCCTTCCATTCGTGGTTGGCGGAATAGGATTCACCTACCTTGAAGTATACGGAAGCGCCGGATTTTGTATGTGCGGTGTACTGACCGCGCGGTGAGCCGCAGTAGCGCACGCGGGGCAGATGCTTCGTGTAGTCAAGTCGCCCTGTAGACGGGTCGTCCACAAGAAGGAAGACGGAGGATATCGTAGGGAGGTTCTCACCGCGAAGTCCGCAGTCGCGAAGCATGGGATTTCCGTACAGAGCTGACGCCAGGAAAGCGCAGGTACGGTACGTGCCTATGTAATATTTCTGGCCTCTGTCTGCAAAATCGTCTCCGTCGCGGAAGGGCTCGTTGTCCGCTCTTATGTTGCAAAGGAATGTTATCGCAGCTTTTTCCATATCCTCCGTAAAGATGTGGAAACGTCCGTCGGTCATTTTGCGGAATATCATGTCGCAGAACAGGTCGTGTACGAAACGGTCGGGTCCGTAAGCGGAGCCCTGCCAGTGAGCACCCGAGCGGAAATAGTATTCGCGGGGAGCTACAGCCTGTTCCCATATCCTTCCCGCAACGTAGTTGTATATGTCGGGATGCTCGTCGAACGTTGCGATGCCAAGGGTCAGCCAGTCGCGGAACATTTGCGCTTCGCTCCCGTGACCCGTCACCATACCCTGATACTGCGGAGGGAAACCCACCTCAAAATTGGGCCCCAGCTTGTATTCACAGTGAGAAACGATCTCCTCACGCACGTCCTCGGGGATAAGGTCAAAGCACCAATCGTATACCCTTGCGGCGGTGTACATAACGTGTCCGTATGCACGGCAGATGTCACTTCTCGGTGAGACGGTCAGTGTGCGAAGCACGTGGAGGATAGCGTCTATCGCCGCGATACCACGGTCTTCGTCGCCGAGCAAAAGGCAGGACAGAGCCTTATCTGCGATGGATTCCAGCATGGGCGCGGAATATTCAAAAGTCTCGGGATAATCGTAAGATACTTCAGCCGATGCTGAAAATATTTTGTAGGCATCTGCGTGGTCTGGGTGTGTTAAGTTCTCACGGACTTTGCCGATGCTCTCCGGTGTTACGAGAATACGTGGGTGTGTATGCGCCTTTGGAAAAACGGGCGGCTTTCCGAAGGGGGACACAAGAGGAGTTACGGGTGTGAAGCTTTCGGATTTTATTTCTGACATTGCGTTCTCTCCTTTATGTTTTCTTAAGGTTATTTTATCAAACTAATGTGGTACTGTCAAGCGGGCATGGCGGTAGTTCAACAAAAATAATCTCATAAAAATGAAAAAACTCTTGAAGGGGTGGCGCAAAAAGTGTATAATAATATGGACGAAATACGTTACAAACGAAAGGGATAAAAAATGAAAGTATTTATTAAAGTGATTACACTTATTCTTTGCGCGGTGATGGCAACGTTTGCTTTAACTTCTTGCGGTAAAGATGAGGAAGTTCTTGAGGGTGAAATATACGCAGACATCGTGATCGAGGATTACGGTACCATTACCGTAAAGCTTGATCCTGAGACGGCACCCATTACCGTTGCTAATTTCGTAAAGCTTGCAAAGGACGGATTTTACGAGGGTCTTACCTTCCATCGTATCATGGAGGGCTTCATGATGCAGGGCGGAAACGGTGAACCTGCGGGTAAAAAGGCTGACTCCATCAAGGGTGAGTTCGCCGAAAACGGAGTTGCAAATCCTCTTTCTCACACAAGAGGTGCTATTTCCATGGCACGCACAAACGTAATGGATAGCGCGTCCTCTCAGTTCTTTATCGTTCACCAGGACAGCCCCTTCCTTGACGGAAAGTATGCCGCGTTCGGCTACGTTACAGAGGGACTTGACGTTGTAGACGATGTTTGCGAAAGCTCTCGCCCCGTGGACGACAACGGTACTATTCTTGCCGCTGAACAGCCTGTGATTGAAAAGATAATTATCAGAGATTAATATAAAATATCCGTCCCTTTCGGGACGGATATTTTCTTATACGTATTTTGAGAAAACTTCAATGTAACGGGACGAGAACGTAACTGACGTTATCTTTGAAAAAGGAATTTCATAATAGTTGCTTTGCCAGATCCCGTCTGCATCGAAATCCTTGAAGATCAGTTTGGACTTTAATACTTTTTCTATTTTCCCGATAGCAAATTCCTGCTCATCATCCAAAAGGCTTTCCCTCTCTATTATTATATTGATATCAAGTCTTGACAGCGACTCAAACACACTATGCCAGTCCGTAACGTCTACGTCCGGTACACTCATTTTATCTAAAATTCCCTCAGTTCTGATTATTTCTATGCATTTGTCATTTTTGATCTCAACTTTTTTTACATCGCAAAAACGCCTTACGGTAAAACCGTCCAAGATAAAGTCGTCTTCATTTGCCGCAAGAAAAAGTCTGTCGCTGACTGCCAGTGGGAAATAATATCTATAATTGTGATCGTATTTCAAAAACACGCGACATAAATTACGAGGTTCGATCGCACAGCTGATTATATCTTTGATCTCTGATTTTTTCACGTTATCACTTTCCTTTCAGAAAAACAGATATACTTATTTTTTGGGGGAACATATGTTGAACAGGTGCTCTTCCAATATCGCTCGGTCTTTTGAGGAATGAGCAAATAAACTGAAGAGAGCGATAAAAGAAAACACTGCCGCCATGACCAACCCGACCAAATGAAGATCAGCATTGAAGAGTGCACAATAAAGCAGGTAAACAAGGATCGGAAGTGAAATCAGGCACATAATAAGGAAAGGCAGAATGTATATAAAAGGCTTGCCGAACCTGTACTTTACCTCCACATTGCTCGATGTGCCGACCTTATATACACCGTAAATAAATTCCGAAAAATACCCGTCATAACGGGACATAGGCATACGTGCCACATGGCGTCCGATCCGAAAACGTTTCCCGTGTCTTTTGACAACAAACAAGTTGCGATCGGTATAACTCTTATCAAACTGCCGATACTCCGCGCACATGCTTTCAAGCCGGTTTAATAAGCGCTGCTCAGACAGATTTGTTACGACAGTCTTCATTTTTTCTCCCTACTCATCATAAAATAAGGACCGCACATATCTTCATGTGTCTTAATATATGTCCATTTAAAATCTTTGCCGACGACGTATATTTCAACGAAGTCATCTAAAGCCTCGGCAGAATTCAGATCCCAAATCATGTCTTTGGTACGTTTATCTTTAAACCACTCGATATAAAAAGCGCCTTTTTTATCGATCCTATCATATGCTTCTTTTGCTTTTTCTCCGGTCAAATACCGGTTTTCGTTTAACTGCTCCCACGAAAAAATATGCCAAATATAGTCACCGGTAGACTTAACATATTTTTGTATAGACTTTTTAGGGATATCGGAAGCAAAAGCTTCGAGCCATTTATTATAGAATTCTTCTTTTGTCATTGAAAACACCGCCCTCTTAAGTGTATTATAGCATAAAATTGGAGGAGCCGCAAGGATTGGTGATATTATATTTGCATAAACTGCCCGTAGGGCAATATCATTCGGAGTTAGCCGAATATAACTAAAAAACCCCGTTCTTACGAACGAGGTTTTGGAGCTGATACCCGGATTCGAACCGGGGACCTCATCCTTACCAAGGATGTGCTCTACCGACTGAGCCATATCAGCACGTGTGATATTATATCAGATAATCCCCTGTTTGTCAAGGTTTTTTCAAAAGTTTTTTCATTTTTTTGCAAGCATTTTCAGCTTCTGAATAAGCACAAAAGCACATTAAACACACTGATACTTTTCGAAATCAAGCACGGTCTTTCCTACTCAAAGTTTCTAACATATTGAACCGCCCCGAAAAGGATCTGTTGCATTTAGAAAAATAATCAGTAAAATACCTAAGGGAACGTGGGTGGCGTCGAAACGCGCCACCTACAGCCCCGTTGTGTATTTTCACCTTAGTGCCTCAGGTCCTTGGTTTTAACTGTTACGAACCATTATGATGTCAGTTTAAAAGTCCCAACGTAATTTGTTGTGATACAATTGTAATTTATTAGTTTACTATATATTCGATGGGAATATATCTTTCTTCACCAACCAAACGTTTTTGCAACTTTAAGCAAGTATCAGCATCAAAAATGATGTAAACGGTTTTGTTTCCGCTTACAGTGTGTTTAAGCTTAGAATCATCTAAATAAAATGATACGTTCTGCGCCATAGACGCATCTTGAAAAGCCACTAATATTTCGATCTGCTTTAGATCGACAGAATCCTCATCTAAAAAAAGCTTGATAACCTGTTTTTCCCAATCATAAAAGCAATGACAACCTGACAAACCACCGCCCGTGCCGGTAGCATTTGTATTTATATATTTAATAATTGTGTCATCGAAATGGCCGCCGTATCCCGAAGACACTGTTCTTTCTTCGTATAAAATACGGTACTCGTCATCATTTATTCCGTCGAAATTATAATCGCCTATAACAATGAAATGAAATACTCCGCCTTCATCTACCAGGGGATATAAAAAGCCGTCTTTTCCAAAGGCATGGTAATTAAAATTATAACAAATTATCGGGATAAGTACCGAAGCTAACAACAGCAACCAAACACGCACGCGTTTTTTTAAGATAAGCTTCAAGACGATCGCGGCAAAGATAAATATTACAGCCAATAAATACTGCCAAACAATAAAGACAAAACTAGGTGGCACCCAACCGCCGTTTGCGTCGTTATCGTAGACGCTGTTATAATTAAATATGAAAAAAGAACTGCAGATCAAAATTGCAACAAGCGCAAATATTCCAAGCACTTTCCATGTGATGTGTTGGTGGTTGATTTTATTTTCGTTTTTAATGTTTTCTTCCATAGTATCACCGCCTTTATGTAATTATAGCATATTTCATGGGAATATTCAAGAGCAGGGTGGAGGGGAGGGTATTGAACACAAGCACGGGAACGGTAAAATAAAAAACGAACAGGCAAGAGTGTGCTGTTTGAGCAGAACCACGGTTTAAAAGTATGTAAGGATGTTGGAGGGGTGAACGAAGGGGAAGAACACAGAAATCCTCACTTTAGTTTATAAAAACTCTCATAATGATTGCTTGTAATACGAGTATTATTAGATTATAATAAATATGCAAGCTTGCCAAATACACTTACAGGAGATAATACTATGATACATTTCAACGAAAAAATAAAGAAACTCAGAAAGCAGAAGGATATGACACAGGAACAGCTTGCGGAGTATCTTTGTGTGTCCCCTCAAGCTATCAGCCGATGGGAAACGGGAGCTACTTGCCCGGATATTTCTGCTTTGCCACAGATTGCCGAACTGTTTGGTATTACCGTCGATGAATTACTTGGTGTTGATGAAAAAGAAAAACTCCGCGAAATAAATGTTGTTATTGCCGATGCTGAAGAGAAGATCAATAACACCGGTGAAACCAAAGACTCTATAATGAAGCTTAGAGAAGCACTCAACAAATATCCAAATAATGAACGTTTGCTGTGTTACCTGATGTATGCTTTATATGTAGCAAGTGAGGACGAGGAACTTTGTAGAGAATACGACGCGGAGATCGTTTCTATTGCATACAGAATACAGGGACACTCTACTGATGATGATTTGCGCAATGAGGCTCGACGCATTCTTTTCAGACATTATTGTGATACAAACAGAAAAGCTGAAGCTATGCAGATTGCCGACGGCATGGCTTGTGCAGAAACGTGTCTTGAGAGGAACATCTATTGGGCTCTTGAGGGTGCCGACAGGGTAGAATATCTCAAAGAGAGAATCGCGGATGATCTTAAATATCTTCTGTGGGATATTCAGGCGTATTCAATTCACGCAGAGCTTGAAGAAGCTGATAAAAATCACTGCGATACAGTTTCTGCTGAAATAGAAAGTATGGTAAAAAATATATTTTCTATTTGATTTATCATTATCCGTCTCGTGCGAGAAAGGATCGCGTTGTTCCGCAAAGCGAATGTGCTCTTTCTGAATCCACATCAAATCTTCCCCTCAGTGAAAAAGAAAAAAGACTTGCATTTGCAAGTCAGTCTCTCGTGATGAGGAAAGTGCGAACAGACTGTTTCCGAATACGGAAACAGGACTAGATCCACGGGGGCACTTCCATTTGATTGAATAGGGAATTTAATGAAATATTTTCCTTACGGAAAACATGAAATAATCCTTGCGGATTATGAAATATTACTCCTTCGTCGCAATGTGAAATAAAATTCGCCACTTCACATTGCGAAGCAATATTTCACACGCGTCAGCGTATTTCATAGCGAAGCTATTTCACTCGCCGAAAGGCGAATTTCATTGAAAAAAGCACTTCGTTTGAAGTGCTTTTTTCATGGGGGAAGGTGGATTCGAACCACCGAAGTCAGTGACAACAGATTTACAGTCTGCCCCCTTTGGCCGCTCGGGAATTCCCCCTGGAGCTGGTGATCGGAGTCGAACCAACAACCTGCTGATTACAAATCAGCTGCTCTGCCATTGAGCCACACCAGCTTATTCTTTTCTTCAGCTCTCGCCGACGAATGATATTATATCATAAGGTGTTTCTTTTGTCAATACCTTTTTTCAAAAATATTTAAATATTTTTCGTTTTTTTTTGATCCTAATAATTTTGCGCTTCGACACCGTTTTCTCTTATTTACAAATGCTTTTCCGTATGCTATAATCATTTTAATAATGATAGAAAACTAAAGGAGTAAAAATATGCTTTCCTTTGAATGTGATTACAACGTGGGCGCTCATCCCAAACTCCTTCAGCGCCTTCTTGAAACCAACCTCGTCCGCCAGAGCGGTTACGGCGCGGACGAATACACCGCCTCTGCAAAAGAGAAGATACGCGAGGCTTGCGGTGACCCTGCGGCAGACGTATTCTTCCTTGCGGGCGGCACACAGACCAATCAGGTGGTGATCGACACCTGTCTCTCTCCCGTCGAGGGAGTCATTAGTGCCGACACGGGACACATCAACGCCCACGAGGCGGGTGCTGTTGAATTTACAGGTCACAAGATCATCGCGGTTCCCCACGACTGCGGTAAGCTTCGTGCCGCCGACGTCGAAGCCTGCATTGAGACGATAATCACCGACGAGAACGTTGATCATCTCGTACGTCCCGGTATGGTGTATATATCTCACCCCACCGAATACGGAACCCTTTACACCAAGGCGGAGCTTACCGCTCTTGCGGAGGTTTGCCGAAAGCACGGAATAAAGCTGTTCATGGACGGTGCCCGTCTGGGCTATGGTCTTGAATCCTCAGGCACGGACGTAACTCTTCGCGACGTCACCGAGCTTTGCGATGCCTTTTACATCGGAGGCACCAAGGTGGGCGCCCTTTGCGGTGAAGCTGTGGTTTTCCCCCGAGGCGGTGCTCCGAAGTATTTCTTCACAGCCGTAAAGCAGCACGGCGCACTTCTCGCCAAGGGCAGACTTATCGGCGTTCAGTTCGACACTCTTTTCGAGGATGGTCTTTACAATGAGATCAGCCGAAACGCCATCCGCATGGCGGACAAGATGCGCGATGTTTTGAAGTCTGCGGGGTATCGCTTCCACATTGAGACCGTTACCAATCAGATCTTCGTCATCCTCACCCCCGAGGAATATGACACTCTCGGACGCAAGATAAAGTTCGGCTTTTGGGAAAGGCTTGCGGACGGCAACATCGTTGTGCGCTTTGCCTCCAGCTGGGCTACCACCGACGAGGATGTGGCTGAGTTTGAGAAGTGCATCTGTGAGATGTAATCTCCCCCTTGTGCTATCATTTATTCTTTAATTCCTCTCTACGGCTGCGGGTAAACGTGATTCCAACGTCGTAGGGAATGGATACAGCATTTCGCGAAGTGAAATGCGACCTCCCGAATTACGTACGGTTTAAATCCTAACAAAACGGGCGACCACAAGGGTCGCACCCTACAACGGTTTGCAAACACCCACACACATACTCCACGGCTACGGGAATATGAATCCCAAACATCGTAGGGGCGCACATTGTGCGTCCGAAAACGAACGGCTCACACAAACGATGCGGCTACGGATGAACGACCGTTTCCAACGTTGTAGGTGATGATACAGCATTTCGCGAAGTGAAATGCGACCTCCCGAATTACGTACGGTTTAAATCCTAACAAAACGGGCGACCACAAGGGTCGCACCCTACAACGTTTTGCAAACACCCACGCACATACTCCACGGCTACCGCCAAAACATTCCTTTAACATCCAACGTATTTATTTTCACTCTGCTTTGCGGAGCAAAGCTACCTATTCTTTTCACTCTTCACTTATCTTATTCTCCCGTAACGGAGGTATCTTTATGAAAAAACTACTTAAAAACCTTGCTTCCCCCGACGCCTGCTACCGTCCACATCCCTTCTGGTCATGGAACGACCGCCTTGAGGAAGGTGAGCTGAGACGTCAGGTACGCGAAATGGCTAAAACCGGTCAGGGCGGCTTCTTCATGCACGCCCGCGACGGGCTTGAAACTCCCTATATGGAAGACGAGTGGATGGACTGCATCCGCGCCTGCGTTGACGAGGCGGAAAAATGCGGCATCCACGCATGGTGCTATGACGAGCTCGGCTGGCCCAGCGGAAGCGCGGGCGGCGCTGTCACCGCTTTGGGCGACGATTACTGCATGAGCTGGCTGCGCCTTCGCGTATACGAGGGAGAATGTGCGGGTAACGTTATCGGTTTCTATGGAGTGCGCGAGGACGGATCGTACCGTTACCTGG
>JAZUBZ010000024.1:0-25191 GCA_045638805.1 Eubacteriales bacterium | reverse complement strand
AGACCGGTACTGCCAAAGACTATGCTATCATAATCAACACAGTAGCATCCGACAAGGCGTTTGATGATAGCTTTACCGTTAAGAGCGAAGGCACAAATATCGTTATAAGTGGTCACGAAAACCTCGGTGCTGTGTATGGTACGTACGATTTTCTTGAGCAGTGTATCGGTTGGAGTTTTCTTGATACCGATATTGACTACATTGATTCAAGAGATGAGATCAACGTACAAAATATTGATTACAGTGAAACCCCTGAGATAGAATATCGCGTCCTTCACGGTAAAGGATATAGGTATTATGACGACATCCCAACTGATATTGCAGCAAAAAACAAGGTTGGTCGTGACGTTATATGGGCAGGTGGAGTTGATTGTCATAGTTTAGATTACCTCGACGGTGATTACAGTTCTCAATCAGAAAGTCAGCCTTGTCTCACTAATCCTGCAGTATTTGACTTAATTCTAAAAAACGCGCTTCAATGGATACGGGATACTATCGACGAAAAAGGAAGAGTTGACATTATTTCTATTTCTCAGAACGATAACTCCGGTTACTGTAAATGTGACAACTGTGTTTCAGAAATGAAAAAATATACCCGCGATGTTAACAATCTCCTTAACGGAGGAACTGCGGGTCTTATGTTAGACTTTGTCAACAGAATATCCGACGCTTTGGCTGCAAATGGATATGGTGACATTAAAATTCATACCTTTGCGTATACATATACTCTTACATGTCCTCTGAATATTACTGCAAATGATAATGTGGTAGTTCAGTTCTGTCCCATGGGAAACTGCTATAATCATCCGCTTAATTATTCCTGCTTCCACAATAATGATTTCGGTTCAAGCTTTAAAGAATGGCAAGAGATAGCTGATGAGTTATTCATCTGGTCCTATTCATGGAACTGGTCTCATTCCGGTATGATATATCCTACTCTTTCTTACAGTAACGTAGTTGACAACTACCGCATGTTTGCCGAAAGCAACGTCAATCATGTTTTCGAGAACAACACAACAGGCTCAGACATTGAATTCAACAAGCTTCATACATACCTACTTGCAAAAACGATGTATGATCCCTATTTGACAGAGGACGAGTATTACGATTACATGAAATCCTTTCTTAAGGGATACTATGGTGATGGTTGGGAGCTTATATATAAAGCAATAATGACAGTCGAAGATAAGTATGACCGATGTGTTGTAACCGAAACAACCCCTGCGAAAAATATGCTTTATTTGTATATGCGCTCGTATATTTATGATGTGACTGATCTTATGGCAAATGCAAGACTTCTTACTGATACTAAAACACGGTGGGAACTTGTAGACGTTGCTATGGTACAGTACGAATGGATAATAACAGATTTGATATGTTTCGAAAAGAAAATTGACAGTGACGAAGCTCAAAAAGCTTGCAGAGAACTTTATCACAAGTTCCAGAAATATAACATTCCTCTGTCAAATCATGTAATAAATCCTATTGAAGACGTAGATTTCGAAAAATTTGACCGTTGGCCCAGTGAATGGCGCGATTGGGCATATGAATGTGCTGATCCCGACGGTGACGGAATTCAACTTCCAGACCATATAAAATAAAAAAGGAATTAAAAATGAAACTAAAGAAAATCATTTCGGGCATTCTCTGTACTGCAATGGTAGTGTCCACCGCGCTTATCGGTGTGACGGTAACTGCAGCAGAGGAACTTCCCTTCACTGACGTGCCCGACACTTGGTACACTAAAGCAGTCGCTACCGTTTACAGCGAAGGCATCATGAAGGGTAAGACAGAAACAACCTTCGACCCCACAGCTAAGATTACCCGTGCGGAGGTAGTTACAGCTTTCTCCCGTGTGGCTATCACAAATACTGCCGGAAAAGGTGAAAATCTTCCCTTTGATGACACAGTTTCCGGTCAGTGGTACTCCGATTCCGTAGGCTGGGCGGCTGAAAACGGAATCGTAACGGGACGCGGTGACGGACGTTTTTCACCCGCTGATAACATTACAAGAGCGGAGCTTGCAAGCATACTTACAAAGTTTGTAAACTACATGGGGATCAACCTTCCCGATAACGCAAAGATCGATAAGTTTGCTGATGCAGATACCTTCGACTCATGGATGACGGGTCCCATCGACGCAGTCCGTAAAAACGGTCTCATGCAGGGTACCGACGGAAAGTTCAATCCCCGCGGCAACGCAACACGTGCGGAAATCGCACAGGTTATCGCTAATCTTCTTCCTGACACGGGCAGAAACGTGATCGTTGAAAACGGCAAGTCCGATTACGTTATCGTAATCGATGAATCAAATCAGGATGCCTTAGACGCGGCTGAGCGCGTAGTTTGGCAGGTAGAAGAGCTTTGCGGAATAACACTTGACGTTGTTGATGACGGCGCAAAGGCAAATAGCAAGGAAATTATCCTCGGCAAGACCTCACGCGGTGAGAAAATCAACACCTCCGCTATGATTCGTGATGAATACGAGATCAAGGTAGACGGAGACAAGATCTACGTTGACGGTGCTACTGCTGACGGACTTTACGGCGGTGCTGTATCTCTCCTTAACACCTGCATCAGCGGTGACGACATGAGATTCACTGCAAAATCTGCTGAAGTAGACAAGTTCGAGTACCCTGTCGGTAAGATCACCATTGCGGGTAACGATATTTCAAAGTATACTATCTACT
Source organism: Eubacteriales bacterium (assembly GCA_045638805.1). GTDB lineage: Bacteria > Bacillota > Clostridia > Oscillospirales > CAG-272 > RUG11130. The sequence goes on along the minus strand of JAZUBZ010000024.1, from coordinate 22,501 downwards.
ACCCTGCAGGTTCCTCCGATACGGTAAAAACAGCCGCGGAAGATATGTCTATTTATATTGAAGAGGCTTGCGGTGTTCGTCTTCCCATAAAGACCGGTACTGCCAAAGACTATGCTATCATAATCAACACAGTAGCATCCGACAAGGCGTTTGATGATAGCTTTACCGTTAAGAGCGAAGGCACAAATATCGTTATAAGTGGTCACGAAGATCTTGGAGCTGTATATGGTGCTTATGACCTTCTCGAAGAATATCTCGGCATCAGATATCTTAGCTTTGCTGACCACAGGGAATATCCTTATTCTATGTACGTTGTAAATGCTGAAAGCATTGATCTTTCTGATATCGACTACAAGGAAGAGCCTTACTTTATTTTAAGAGACAATCTTGCCGGCGGTCGCCATCCTGCTACAAAGTCTTACCGAGACCTTGAGTGGGCGACACCCAACTGTCATACATTCGGTTATTTCATGTCTCCCGACCCCTTTGCAGACGACTCGTATATTCCCGAAGCATATCCCTGCTTGACAAGTGACAGCGACCGACAGCTGATCCTCAAGAATATTAAAAAATATATCGATCGCTTTATCGATACCGAAGGATATCCTCCGGACATCCTTTCTATTTCTTACACGGATAACTCTCTTTATTGTAAATGTGACAAATGTGAAGAGATCAATACCAAATACGATTCTCCCGCGGCAACTCTCGTTCTCTTTATGAACGACGTATGCGAGATGTATGAGGACGTTTATCCTGATATGAAATTCCAGACTCTTGCGTATTGGCATACTCTTAAGCCTCCGAAGGGTCTCAAGGCTCATGAGAACATTGTAGTTCAGTACTGTACGATTTCAAGCTGTTACAACCACGCACTCGATTACAAATGCTATTATAACAAGCTTGAAGGAGAGCAGATCGCAGGTTGGGCTGAGGTTGCCGATGAGCTCTTCATATGGGACTACAACTGGAACTGGGCGTACTATGCAGTACCGTATCCCAACCTTTCATACGCTGACGTTATGGAAAAACATCAGTGGCTCTACGAAAACAACGCACGCCAAATATTCCAGAACTGGGGCGGTACCGGAAAGTACGGTAACTTCCAGCAGATTTGCACCCATCTGTATAACCAAGCAATCTGGAATCCTTATATGAGTGAGGATGAATACTACTCACATATGCAAGACGCTTGCCGCGGATTCTTCGGTGAGGGTTGGAAATACGTTTACGACGCAATAAATCTTCTCGAAGAAAAATATGACAGATGCCTCATTTCCGAGCAAACTCCCACGGAAGCTATGATGCATATGTATATGAGAAACTATATCGATGAGCTTATCTCCAAGATGGAATCTGCACGTCTGCTGGCTGAAACGAAGTATAAGTGGGAAAACGTCGACTGTGCTATGATGCAGTTCGAACACGTTAAGATAGACGGTGAGTTCAAAGCTATGTATAACAGCTCTGACGCTGACGTACGTGAGGAGCTTCAGGATATGTGCCGTACGCTTTACGCTAAGTATCTGAAATACGGTATGAGAGTTTCAAATGAAGTTCCCAACTTCCCCATGCCCTCCGAATTTGGAGCTTCTCCCAGCGATTGGAGAACGTTTGCATTCGCTTGCGTTGACAAAAACGGTGATACTGTGCAGGACGACTGGTACTATGACAAGGACGGAAATTGGCTCTACGACACGCTCCCCTGGGATGCAATAAAATAATATCTAAGTAAAAATAAGCTGTCTCACGTTACAGATAAACGTAGAGACAGCTGATTTTTTATTCAAATTCATGTACGGGATCAAATAGCTTAAAGACGGGTTCGGACATCAGGTATACGTAAGAAGTTTTAGTTGGTATTTTGCGGGAGGATATAAATACGCCTTCGTCAAGCCCGCGTATGTCGTATGCTTTTCCCGATATTACGATTACATTCACAGCATCTTTTTCTCGCATATTTATGCCAAACAGCTTTTGATCAGTCTTCAGGGTATAAGTACTACCGGGAAATCCGTTTGGATAAAACTGTTTCCAAACGACACCGTCACCGACACATTCGATTCGAGTGTATCTATCAGCTTTGCAAACGGTCTTAAAGACTTTAATACGCCGTCCCTTGTGTTCAAACTCGAATATCTTAAAGATGCCGTCACCGTCTACCTCAGCCTCAGCTTTTAAAAAGGCATCGTAAAGCGACGTACCCGGATCATCGTGGACTGTTTCCATGATGTCTGAAAGATCGCACCTAAGCGCCATGCAAATGCTGAGAAGCGTATCGGTCGTCACAGACTGATTCTTCGAGAGCTTTGCCATAGTCCGGGTACTTATACCCGTTATATGACAAAGATCGGTTTTATTCATTCCTTTGTCAATAAGTAATTTCCAAAGTTTATTATATGACAGATACATTTTTGGTACCTCAAAAATATGTGATGTGTTGTTTAAGATATTTACCCGTGGATCGGTTCAAAATGTTTAAATGCTCTTTCAGTCATCAGATATAGTTTAATTTTTGTCTTGGGAATACTTCTCCACGAAGTAAAAGCATACTCGTCAAGTGAATTTATATTTCCGGGGGTACCGGAAATTATAATGATATTGATTTTATTTTCGTTGACGTCGGAAATTTTGAATACCTCAAAATCATCGAACATAACGATCCCCGGAATAGCCATTTTGAAATATATCTGACGCCACAAAAGCCCTCCGTTACTGCAGAAGATAACTGTGTTGGAATTGGCACACTTTCTTATCCTGTGAACGGCATATTCCACACCCATGTATTCAAATTCACACGTCGAAAAGCAGTCATTTTTCTTGTTACCAATATATTTTCTGTCACGTGTCAATGAATAATATTTATCGGACAATTTAAGATCTCTTAGGCTTGTGACGTCACTTAATTCACAACCGAAATGATCACATATCTTAAGCAGATCATTTGACATAATACATCTGTGGCTACGCATTTTCTTAAGCGTTGCGAGGCGAATACCGCTGAGTCTACAAAGCTCACTTGTTGTCATATTATTTTCGTGAAGCTTTCCCCACAGTTTTGCATAACTAATATACATTTTCACCCAACCTTTTTTCTTTGATTATAGCACTGTTCTATATTTTTGTCAAGTGTTTCTTTACATTTGTAAATAATTTAGGTGTAAAAGAGGTTGTTGCATTTATATAATAATCGACAAAACGTCAAAAGATGCGTAGGGGACGACACCCTGACGTCCCGAAACGAAAGATTTATGACATAAAATATATCATAATCCACCGAAACGGGCGTCAAAGGCGTCGCCCCCTACAAATATTAGTTTATTTTTACATTAGTGCAAAGGAATGTTTATCCGAAGTTTTGAAAGGATCTTTTTTTCTCAAGCTTATGTACACAACGACAGCATGTACAACCCATATTATAGGTATAAGTTTCAGTCGTTTCTACACCCTGCTCCGTATGCTTAGAAGTGATATCTATAAAAGTGACATTACCATTTAAATCAAATGCAGTACCTGAAGCATGATCTTCAACGTCACGTGATACATTTGTTTGATAACTATCAACAAGCATATAATCCGAAACTCTGATCTGTGTAAAAAAATGACCACAGTACGGACATCTATATTTTTTACTCCACAAAAATCTCAAAGGAAGTAAAAATACCCCCATAACTCCACCAAATACTATTAAAGCAATCCAAATTGTCAAAAGCGGTACGTTATCAGTACTAAAGATAGACATAATAAATGCTATTGATGCTGAAGCCACGGACATTATTGAACCGTAACGACATATGAAGTTTAGGATTTTCAGAATGATGGTTTGGTGTTGAATACAATGAGGTGCGCCATGCAAAATGACACCAAGACTTTTTCTTGCCATAAATAATATCTCCTTAACAATACTTGATCAAAAAATTCCGAGAGCTAAAATAACCCAAATTGAAATTCCTATACCGGCTAAGATACAAATTGCAGTAATTCCCAAAGCAATTTTATCCTTAGTTAAAAACTGAGCAACGGGTGTCGGTTCTGTTCCTCTAAACAAGTTAACATTATTCGGAGCGTTAAAAAAATCAACAAAATTTTTGCACACCTTCTTTTGCGAAACAGGAAGGTCATAAAAAGGACACCACAATTTGTTTCCATCTTTTTGCACGAAAGCGCAATCTCCACAGTTTGTTACTTTTTTATCTGACATAATAATACTCCAATCACAGATTAATACGTTGTCAATTATCAGTATACTATAGTATTTATATTCTGTCAAGTATTTTGATACAATAATATTGCGAAAAATGACACAACAATTAATGTTTTGAGAAATTATTATTAGTTCATTGTATTGATTGGAGATAATCATGCTGAATGAAAGAATCAAACATCTGCGAACAGCAAGAGGATTAAGTCAGGTAGAACTTGCCCGTATGCTCAATGTTACAAAGCAAAGTGTATCCAACTGGGAGAATGATAATATTCAACCTTCTATTGAAATGCTTGTAAATTTAGCAAAAGTATTTTCTGTATCAAGCGACTATCTACTTGGTCTTGATAACCGTAGATATATTGACGTATCTGGTCTTTTAGAAATCGAAGCCACACATATTCAACAACTGATCGATGACATTATTCAAAGAAAACAACGATATATTCAAAAATAAACTTTTATATGTGTATTTATGAGTAAGTTTTTATTAAAAACTTTTTTATTCCATTTAGCAATCCCTTCTGAATCAACAACAAATTCAGAAGGGATCCTGTATTTTAAACAATATTCTTTACAAGAGACTGTTAAAAAGTCTCTTTTCTTCTTCATTTAGAACTTTTTTCAACGATGGTCTGCCTGCGCATCACACAATTTGACTATAAAACTACAATTATTACTCTGTTATCTAATGGAACTACTGTACATTTGAAATCCTACACATTATTTTCCTGCTACGCTCATGTCACGGACAAGCATATCGGGTGCACCAAAGCCTGAGAAGCCTACGTCAACTTCACACGACAAAGCTGACACGTCACGGAGCATATCAAAGAAGTTACCTGCTACTGTAAAAGATTTAATGGGATAGGTTTTCTTACCTCCCTCGATCATAAAGCCTGCGCTTTCGATGGAGAAATCCCCCGTTACGGAGTTTGCTCCCGCGTGGAGTCCCTTAACCTCTGTAATATAGATTCCGTCGCCTGCCATTGCCATCAGCTCATCTTTAGTTTTTGCACCAGCCTCTATACAGAAAGCATATGTGCTGACACCGATAGGTGCGGAGTACCCCGCCTTACTTGCGTTACCCGTTGTTTCACATCCTGCCACAGCGGCTGTTTCGCGGTTGTGGAGAAGCGTCATAAGCACACCGTTCTTCACAACGTCCTTCTTATATGCGGGTACGCCCTCTGCGTCAAAGTAGGTCTGAATGGAAAATCCCTCTCTCATGGGATCGTCTGTTATATTAATAATATCAGATGCTATCTTCTCACCCTCTTTACCGGCAAGACGTGACATACCTGCCTGCGCAGTCTTAGCTGAAAACGCGTCGGCAAATACAGCAAGCATGGTTCTCATCTGCTTTGCGTCGAACACGATATTATATTTACCCGTAGGGGGTACTACCGCACCTATCTTATCAAGTGCGCCTTTTACAGCATCCTCAGCCATTTCACGTGCTGTCTTCTTTCCGTATTCACAGAAGCTGTATTCGTCTTGGCTTTCACCGTTATCTTCAACTACAGCCACACTTACGGCTACGTTTAATCCAACCGTGTTTGAAAGGTCAAGTCCGTGGGAGTTTACGATACGTACGATACTTTCTGACGTCTCTACCTGAGACTGAGTACCGTCCTTTACCTTTTCGTCTGCCGCGTAGTTTGCCTCCTGTATTTCAAGTGCCGCATTTCTTAGTTCTTCTGCGGTAAGAGGCGTATATGGGAGAGCGTTTGTCTTACCATACTTCTCAGCACCGTGGAAAATACCTACGGTATCTTCCTTTTCGGTATAACGTCCGTTTTCAAGAGCGCGATCTACAAGCTCTGCCATTTCAGCTTCGGTCATAAGCTGAGTTGAAGCGTAGCCCATCTTTCCGTCAACAACACAGCGGAAACAGATACCTCCTGCTGTACTCGAGGTAAGTGCACTGATCTCATGGCCGAGAGTTTCTGCGGATGAACTTGAGCTCGATGAATAGTATATCTCGTACTCAGTGACGCCAAGCTCTGCGGCACGGTCGATTATAGCCTTTTTAAGTCTATCAAACATTATTCCTTACCTCCTACAGTGATCTCGGAAACACGGATAAGTGGCTGACCTACGTCTGTGGGAACGCTTCCGCTGGAGCTTCCGCACATACCCTGACCTGTTGCAAGGTTCTGTCCCACCATGTCGATATTCATAAGAATCTCAGCGCCCGTTCCGATAAGAGATGCGCCGCGTACAGCCTCGCAGATCTTACCGTTTCTGACGATATAACCTTCACTCACGGCGAAGTTAAATGCACCGGTGAGAGGATTTACGCTACCGCCGCCCATACTCTTTGCATAAAGTCCGTATTCGATGGATGCAATGATATCCTCGTTCTTATCGTCACCATTGTCTATGAAGGTATTGGTCATTCTTGAGGTAGGCTCGAAGGTATAGTCCTGGCGTCGGCTGTTACCTGTCATGGGAAGACCCATTCTGCGGGAGCCGAGGCGGTCAACCATGTAGGATTTCAAAATTCCGTTTTCTATGAGCACGTTACGTCTCGTTTCGTTACCCTCGTCGTCAACGTTAACACTTCCCCATGCGCCTGGAATAGTACCGTCGTCGATTGCCGTTACCTTTGTACTTGCAACCTGCTGACCAAGCTTTCCGCACATCTGAGAGGTTCCTGTACCAACAGAGGTAGCCTCAAGGGAGTGTCCGCAAGCCTCATGGAAAATAACTCCGCCGAAGCCGTTTTCGATAGCAACGGTCATTTTTCCTGCGGGGCAATATGATGCTGTAAGATTGGTAAGTGCCTGCTTTGCGGCAGTAATACCGATCTCGCGAGGATCAAACAGTTCAAATGTCTCAAGACCCATACCGCGTCCGGGAGAGCAGGTACCCGACTGCATCTCGCCACCGTCAGCCGCAGTTACCTGAACTGCCATACGTGAGCGGATATGACGGTCAGTTGTGAGAAGTCCTTCGGTGTTCGCAATGAGAATGGAGTGGTCAACGGTAATAAGGTTGCCCGCTGCCTGAACTACTCTTTCATCGTATTCAGAAGCCGCAGAGCAAGCCGCTTTCAAGAGGTCGCATTTATATCCCATGTCTGCGCTTGAAGGAACGATGCGAACGGGATGAATATTGGGGAAAATACGCTCTGTAAGACGTATGCTCTGACAGTTAAAGCCTTCGCCAACTGCTGCGGCAACGCTCCTCGCGCACTTGATAAGACCCTCTCTGGTTACATCAGAGGTTGAAGCGTATACTGTTTTGGTACCTATAAACGCACGGATACCCACGCCGCACACCATATTATCGCCGATAGCCTCTATCTTTCCGTTAAGGTGACGGATGCTTCCATTTCTCGTCTGTTCGGAATATACTTCGGCAAAGTCCGCACCTGTTGACACGGCGATACCGAGTATTTCCTCAAGTAATCTTTTTTCGATCATTGAATATTCCCTTTCAATTTAATTTTACTGAATTAGTATTTTGTCAAAAAGCAGTACGATATATTTGTCGAATATCATACTGCTTTTCTATGTGGTTTTACTGAACGTCTGAAACTTCGCCGAAGTATATGTTGTGGATCTTTGTTACCTTACCCTCGGACTCAATAAACATTGTGTAAGGTCCGCCTGCCTTGTGAGCGGGGATCTCAAGAGAAAACTTACCGTCAAATGCAAAACAAACAGCTGAATGCATATCAACAGACACGGTAACGGGATAGTCCGCTTCACCGTATATCTTTGCAGGTACGTCTGCGGGAAGTGTCATATTATCGTGAAATTTACTGTCAAGCTTGTAGCTCATGGTATTCACCTCTGATAAAAATATTTCTGTTTATATAATACTACAAAACTGAAAAAATTTAAAGTAGTTTTAGAAAAAAACGTTAATTATTTTACGCTTATTCTGAAAGGAGATGCGGGAAGTCCCGCAGAAGAATAGAGATACACTGCACTTTCTGCATCAAAGCAGAAGCGTACCTCGACTGGAATGATCCCTTCAGCGTGAAGCTTCACCTTATCACCGCATATTTCGTATGCCGCCTCATGAGACTTTCCGTCAGCGTCAATTACGAAGAATTTGTGAGATTCCGTCTCGTAAAGTCCGTCACCTGCGTCGGAGAAGGTAAGTGTCGCCACCTCCCCGTCAACTGTCATTTCACGGCAAACTGGAGGTCTGTGAAGAATATCTTCTCCATAGATAAGTCCTCTTGCGTATAGGGCAAGTCTGTCACCAACCACCTTTTTGTTTGTTGGATGGATGTTTGGAAGATCTCCTGCGTCACCAATCGTTATCATGCCGATATTATGTCCCTCAAGGGAAGCACAAAGCTGCTGTTCACGGAGTATCTCCCAAATCTCAGTAGGTCTGCCGGGAGTGTGATAAGTAAGCTGAACTGTTATGAAAGGCAGATCGGGATCACACCATAATCGGCGCCAGTCGGCTACCATGAGGTCAAAGAGTTGCTTATATGAATGAGCTATGGGGGAATCTGCATCGCTTTCACCCTGATACCATATAACACCCTTGATGGTGTAAGGAGCTACCTTTACAAGTCTTTCGTTGTACTGATGGCTGGGAGGATTAAATGGGAAAATGGTTGCATCCTCATGCCACTGTGTATCGGGTCCAAATATAGGATCCTTTTCTACTGTATCGGGCGCGATCCATGAACGGATACACGTTGCTCCCTGATTACAAGATACGATACCGATGGGAACACCGTAAGTTTTGTTAAGAGATATTGCAAAATGTGAGGCAACAGCAGAGATACCGTCTGCATTGTCCATACAGATATCAACCCATCTGTCATCTGTTTTCGGACGCTTGTCGTATTCCCATTCACGGTCAGGCGTGAATATTCTCACAACACCGTCGCACTCATCGAGAGGTCTGTCAGTCTCGGGAAGTGTAAGTCCCATATTTGACTGACCGCCTGCAAGGAATACGTCACCGAAGTATAAGTCGTGAAGTTTTTCTACTCTTCCCTCGGACTCGATGAACATTGTATAAGGTCCACCCGCCTTGTGAGGGGGGATAGTAAGACAGAACTTGCCGTCACGTGCAAAATCTACTGCAGAATGCATATCAACAGAGACGGTAACGGGGTAATCTGCTTCACCCCAAATCTTTACGGGCACGTCTCTTTGAAGAACCATATGGTTCCCAAATATTTTCGCAAGTTTAAAACTCATATTTACCTCCTGACAGCATACGCTGTCAAAATTCACTTACATAGTCGAATCAGCTTAGTCTCCTACACCAAGCGAATACGGAGCTCCGATTCTGAAGGGGGATGCGGGTATTCCTGCAGATGAGAAAAGATGTACTTCAACATCATTTTCAAAGCAGAAGTATATAACAGCAGGAACATGTCCCTCAGACCATACACGGATAGTGTCACCTTCTATCTTATATTCTCCGATAAACTCGTGTCCTTTTGCGCTGATTCCCTTAAACGTAAGAGGAGCATCCTCATAAAGTCCCTCTCCCACGTCGGAGAATTTAAGAACAGCTACGTCGCCGTCAACTGTCATCTCACGGCATACGGGAGGGCGATAGGTTACGTCTTCACCATACAGTACACCTCTTGCGGCAAGTGCGAAGCGATGACCGACTGTTTTTTTATCCCTTGGATGCAAGTCTTTGTGGTCTCCTACGTCACCGGTAGTTATCATGTGCGCACCGTTATCAGCAAGGTGAAGCTTAAGCTGCTGTTCACGGACAATCTGCCATATCTCATGGCTTCGTCTCGGAGGACCGTAGGTTATTTGAGCTATGATAAACTGCAGGTCAGCGTTTTCGAACAGACGTCTCCAGTCTGCCATAAGGAGTTCAAACAGATGTGCATATTTGTACGCTGAATTGTCGGCAACGTCACTCTCACCCTGATACCAAAGCACAGCCTTGATAGTATAAGGTGCGACTGTGAGAAGCTTCTGCTTGTAGAGGTATGACGTTGAATTGAAATCGTAACGGTAGACCTCAAAATGCCATATAGTCTCGGGACCGAAAACGGGATCTGACGCTACCGTTTCGGGGGAAATCCACGAACGAACGCTTGAACCGCCACTGTTGCACGAAATGATACCTACAGGTACATTCTGAGTATTTGCGATCTCCGTCGCAAAATGAGACGCTAATGCGGAAACGTAAGCAGCATTCTCTTCGGTAACGGAAAGCCACACGTCACGTCCGTCAAAGCTTCTTCCGATCTCACTGTCACCCGATACGGTATACATACGGATGACCTCATCGCACTTGTCAAGAGTCTGCTTCGTACATTCGAGGTCAAGTGCCATATTGGACTGACCGCCTGCTAAAAATACGTCGCCGAAGTATACGTCATTTATCTTTTGTACTTCCCCGCCTGACTCGATAAACATGGTATAGGGGCCGCCTGCGCCATGTGCGGGAAGCGTGAGGGTGAATTTACCGTCTCTCGCATAGTCTACGGCAGAGGTCATATCAACGGATACAGTTACCGGTAAATCTGCCTCGCCCCAGATTTTCACGGGTACGTCTCTTTGAAGAACCATGCCTTCTCTAAAAATATTTGCAAGTTTTAACATGATATTCCTCTCCGCATTACTGAGCTGTAAACTTTTTTCCTACGGGAAGTGTGAACTTACCGTTTTCTGCAGTAAACTCACAGCCGCAGCAAGACTTTAGTACAGTGCCTGCCTGTGCTTCGGGAAGTTCGACTATGACATCCTTCTTGATGTCGCCGGAAACCGTTAGCTCAGTTATTTTACCGTCAGCCCACTTAGCAGATACGGTATAACCTCCGCGTGCACAGAGATTCTCAAAATAACCGTTCTTCAGCTCGTCACCCACTGCGGGAAGAAGAGAAATAAATCCTTCGTGGCTTTGGAGAACCATTTCTGCAACGGATGCACATCCGCCGAAATTACCGTCGATCTGGAACGGAGGATGATTATCAAAAAGATTGTAAAGTGTAGAATCGGTCAGAAGTGAACGAATGTTACCGTATGCCCCCGCACCGTCTCTGAGACGTGCAAAGAGACATATTAGCCATGCCTTGCTCCATCCGGTATGACCACCGCCGTTGGCAAGTCTGCGCTCCAGCGTCTTTCTCATAGCCTCAAAATATTCGGGAGTATTTCTCGTGATCTGCGCAGCGGGATAAAGTCCGAATGAGTGAGATATATGTCTGTGACCGGGCTCCCATTCCTCAAAGTCCTCTATCCATTCCTGGATCTGACCAAAGGAGCCTATCTTGAGCTTAGGCATTCTGTCACGAACCGCCTGTGCTTTTGCACCAAGCTCGGGATCAATGCCAAGTATCTTTTCAGTCTCAGCGTAAATATCAAGGATACCACCGATGATCTGAATATCCATAGTGGGAGAGATCGCAAGGAATACAGATACCTTCTTATCGTCAACGTCAACGAGATAACTGTTTTCGGGAGAGGATGAAGGACCTGAGAGAAGCTCACCGTTAGGTCCCTCGAACATGGTATCCATGAAGAATACTGCGCTGTCGCGGATGAACTCGTATGCGGTATCCTTAAGAAAATCCTTATCCTCTGAATAGAGATATCTTTCCCACATCTGATGTGCAAGCCATGCTCCGCCGAGAGGCCAAAGTCCCCAAATTCCATCGCCTGCCGCCGCAAAGCCGTATATATCGGAAATATGGTGAACAACCGTACCGCCTGCATGGTAGTTCTCTCTTGCAACGCGACGTCCGCCCTCAAGGAGAGTATCGTTCATGTAGTTGAAAAGGCCGTAGGTACATTCGGGAATATTCGCACTTTCTGCAGGCCAGTAGTTCATCTGCAAATTGATATTGGTGTGGTAGTCGCTGTTCCAAGGGGATGCATAGCCTTCAGCCCAAAGCCCCTGAAGGTTTGCCGCAAAGGTATCCTCACGGCTGGATGAAACGAGAAGGTATTTTCCGAACTGATAATAGAGAGAGATCAGTCCCGTATCAACAGAATCCTTATCTTCCTTAAGTCTTCTGAGACGTCTACCTGCGCTAAGGGTTTCAAGCTCGTCGGAAGCGTTGTCAAATACGATATCACTTCTGCCCATAATGGCGGAAAAATCTGCAACGTGCTCTGCCTTAAGAGCATCAAATCCGCGGTCAATGAGAGCGATATGCTTCATTGTATCCATTTCGGGATCTCTGTACTCGGTAACAACGGAGACGTATGCTTCAACGTAAGTCGCACGGAAGATACACACGTCGTCCCACCACTGCTGGAGTTCACCGTCTGTGAGCACCTTGATGGTAGTACGGAACTTATGACCACCGTCTGCAGTTGTGCAGATCATATCCATAAGAAGTACGCCGCCCTTTTCGTCAACCTCATACTGACGTGAAATTACGTTATTTCTAACATAGCTTACCGTCAGCTTTTCTGTAGGATCACAGGTAAGCCTTGTACAAACAAGACGTGCGGGGTGAGACGAAAAGGATTCACGGGTGTAAGGCGTACCGTATCTTTCGTAATTTACGGTGAGAATACCGCGTTTGAGATCGAGTAGTCTTTCGTATTTTCCGACCTCGCTGTCGTTATGTACGTCGATGTAGAAGTCACCCGCTGTCTCGTAAGACTTAACCTCAAAGAAGTAGTTATTGAAGTTTGCATATGCCCACTTTTCGGCAGCGGCAGGACCTTCCGTCATAAAGAGCTTGCGGATGTGAAGATACTTATCATAGTAATCTTCGATATGTGTATTCATAACGTCGCCGTTCCAGATAGTCTCTTCATTGAGAGCGAATCTTTCGCGCGCCGCACCGCCAAACACCATAGCACCAAGAGAACCGGCACCTATGGGAGAAGCGTTTTCCCAATTTTGCGCTTCATTGTGTATTCTGAGAACATAATCTTTCATAAAATTTTTCTCCGTTTAATTTTTCATTATTAAAAATAAAGCAACGCTTTATTTGATTACTTTATATTTACAAATAAATGATATCACAAACATGTGAAAATATCAAGTATCGTCTTCATTTGCGTCTTCGCTTTCCACAGGAATTTTCCGCTTGATCTTCACATTTGCAAGGGGGTTTTTACTCATGGCGCTTTCCATGCCCGCGTCGGACACGTGTGTATATATCTGTGTTGTATTCAACTGTTCGTGACCGAGGATATCCTTGAGCGTTCTGATATCCACTTCTCCCGATTGATACATAAGTGTAGCCGCGGTATGACGAAGCTTATGCGTAGAAAAGCCTTTGTTTCCAAGTCCCGCCGCGTCAAGGTATTTGCTAACCATATGCTGTACGGTCTTAACGCTGATTCGGTTACCGCGGGACGAAACGAACAGCGCGTTTTCGCCTGGTTTCACCTGTGTGCTCTGTCTTACGGTAAGGTATTCTCCAAGCGCCCCTCTGCAAGCCTCGTTGAGATATATCATTCTCTCCTTCGAGCCTTTACCCGTTACTCTCAGGCTTCTGAGATACGTATCGATATCGTTAAGATCAATTCCCGTAAGCTCCGACAGTCGCATACCGCAGTTAAGGAACAGAGTAAGTATTGCAAAATCTCTTGTCCTTGTTTTTGACGCACCGTCTGCAAGTACAGATTCAAGGAGAGAAATGCTTTCTTCCATAGTAAGATGCTTAGGCAATTGTTTTTTGAGTTTAGGCGTTTCGATATTTATCGCAGGGTTAAAATCAAAAAGCATCTTTTTGACTGTCAGAAACTTGAAAAAGGCTTTTATCGCAGACAGCTTTCTCGCTTTATTTCTGTTACCTGAGTTTCGGTCAGCGTCAAGATAATAGAGGAATTCGTATATATCGGTAGTGGTTATTTCTTTAAAGTCAGACACATCCATAGCAGAAACATCGCACTCGGCAAGGGCATCGTCGGAGATTCTCTTCCCGTCCTTCAAAAGCTTTATAAACTTGAAGAACATTCTAAGGTCAAGCATATATTCGTCAACAGTCTTGACGGAGCATCCCTGCACAACTTTTTTATGTCTTGCAAACTCTGCGGCAAGGCGTGGCATAGCATCAAGCTCTTCAGGTTTCACTTTTCCACCGCCTTTCGTAATTTTGTATAATACGCCTCTTTAATTTTAACACAAAAGTCAAATTATTAATGGATTTTTTGTAAACTTTTATTTAAAGTGCTTGTTAAATTACCTTTTTCGCAATATAATAGCCTCAGAGACAAATTTCAATGTAATTTTCACAGGTCAGGTGTGTTATGCGTAATTTTTTGAAAGATAATTCTCCCATTATAGGTAAACTGATTTTGAACCAGGTCGGTGCCGCGATCCTCGGACTTTCAACATCAGCGTTAGCAACAGGAAGACAGCCCGGGCTTTTTGCTTTACTGAGTCTTTTCGCTGTCTGCTTCTATTTATTCCTCCTTTACGCCGCGATGTGGGAGGAAGGCGGCAAGGAACGCATCAAGGTTGACGGAGGCAGAGCTGACATGAAGCCGCTTCGCGGACTGTACATTGCTCTCGCGGCAAACGCTGTCAATATCGTACTCGCATTCTTCACTCTCATAGGTTTCCTTTTCGGTTCGGAAAGCGGTGTTTGCGCATTGACATGGGCAGGTACGCTTGGAAGCATTTCTAAGGTGATCATTGTACTTTTTGAATCAATGTACATTGGTATTTATCAGTACTTACTCAAAGGCTTTGAAGCATCAAGCTTTGCTTACATTGCCGCTTACTTTGCAATCATCATCCCCGGACTTCTCGTTTCCGCAGGTGCATACGCTCTGGGACTTAACAACAGACGTCTGCTCGGAAAGAAACCTGTAAACAAAAAGTAATACGGCAAAACCTCCCACGGTTATCATGGGAGGTTTTATGTATTCAGTTTACTTACTCCAATGCTTTCTGAAAAAGAGTATCATAACAAGATATATCACGCTTACTATGAGTGCCCCAACAACGAAGCCTAAAATATTTCCGCCCCACGAGGGAAGAGTTTCACCTATAAATTGGATGGGACCGAAAAAGATCAGAAGTACGGATATCACTCTTTTGCCGAACAGAAGCTTTTCTCCATTTATAAAAAGCCATGAGAAAATATTTATTCCCCAGAAAACGGCGATAATTTTCCATTCGTGTTTCAGCATTACGGGAATGTCCCTTATAATACTGAAGCTTTTATCTTTATACTCAGAGAACACCACGTTCACGCCCGAGCCATCCCGAACGTAAATATAGTAAATACAAAAATAACTGAAAACCGCTGAATATATCAGCGAAACCACGAAGATCACATATTCGCCAACGTTTTCGAGAAATGCATATAATACGGTAGCGGTCAGCAAGTATACAGCAAACGTTACAAGCGATGCCGTAATAAATCTTTTTATTATTTCGACAGTGTTTTTGTCTTTCATAATACTGCGTCTCCTTATTAGACAAAGCTAATTTTACTTACTGTGCTTTGTCTCGTAAATGTACCCCGGATCAATGAGCGTATGTCCGCAATCGTTACATCTTTCGTTATGCTCGCTTTGCTGTGTTCCGCAAAGCACACAGAATTTGTTATTTGTCTCACCCGGACGGTAGACCACAAGACCTTTCGTTCCGAAGAAGTGATAAACGCTGTCCCCGGCTTTGTAGTTTTCAAAGCTGTCGGATACCTTAGAACTTTTACGGTTTAAAACCATGGGATCGTATCCCTTAAGAAATTTTTCGACGTTGTATTCGATTATCCTTCCGTTTGATTTACGAACGGTTAAACAAATAGCATCGTTCCAATCATAGGACACGCCTCCCCCGCTTCCGCGAAGTCTGCCGGGAACGTTTTTTATTCTTACGCCGATTATCTTACCGCTCCAAGTGCGGTCAAATATCATCTTATGTATCCCGCAGATAAATACGGGGATGGCAACCGCAACAGCGCAAAACAGCACGTACTGATATTCCGGGGCGTTTGATAACAATCCCGGAGTAAGAATAATAAAGGCTACAACTAACACTTCAAGAAGAAAAAAAGTAATTATCCGAAGGATAGTATTCTTTTCTATTTTCTCTTTAACGTCGTATGGGAGTTGATAATCCATGAAAGTCCTCCTTGAAATATTGCTGTACCGTTTCGTGTTATGGCAGACCCCTCTATCCTCCGTACAGAAGATAGAGGGATCTTGTTATTTACTCAATATTGGTCACTCGGCCGTTTCACTTACGTCTGCATCAACAGGCTTGCCGAGAAATTCGGGGATCTGAATACCCGCCATTTTCATGGTCTCGTTAAGGGGAGGTACGGACTTCATGATACCTGAAAGGAAATTTGCGGTGGTGGGTGTACCGCCCTCTCCGCTCATGCTGTCCCATACGGTGATCTTGTCGATCTGGAGGTTCTTGATAGCCTCTACCTGGATCTTTGTAAGCTCCTCGATCTTCTCAACAAGCATCATCTGGATAGCTGCGTTTGTGTCACCGCCTGCGGCTTCAACGATTTTTCTGTAACCTTCAGCCTGCTTGGAAAGGATCTCCTCAAGACCGCGTGCCTGAGCTTCCATTTTTGCGTAGATAGCATCTGCTTCACCTTTCGCAAGGCGACGGTGCTGTTCAGCCTCAGCCTCTGCTTCAAGCTCAAGGCGCTCCTTTTCAATTCGAGCGGCGATGATAATATCCGCCTGCTTTGTTGCAAATTCACGCTCCGCACGAGCATTTTCCGCCTGCTGCTCAGCCGCATATGCTTCTTCAAGAGCCTTAGCTGCTGCGATCTTTTCTGCAGCAATTGCACGTCTCTGCGCCTCAGCCTCTTTCTCACGTCTGATAGCGTCGGAGAGAGCTACCTGAGCCTTAGACTCGTTTTCACCCGCGATTGCGAGAGCATTGGATTCAGCCACGCTGATTCTCTGGTCCTTAAGCGCGCTCGCCTCACCGATAGAACCGTCACGGTTCTTTTCGGCAACGGACTTCTTAGCGTCGTTGATAGCCTTAGCAGCCGCTTCTTTACCGAGAGCCTCGATATAACCGGACTCATCTGTAATGTCTGTTACGTTTACGTTGATGAGACGAAGACCAATCTTCTTAAGCTCAGTTTCCACGTTGTGAGATACTGCCTCAAGGAACTTGTCACGGTCGGTGTTGATCTCCTCGATATCCATCGTTGCGATTACAAGACGGAGCTGACCGAAGATGATATCCTTTGCAAGCTCCTGGATCTCGGAAAGATGGAGACCTAAGAGACGCTCAGCCGCGTTCTGCATTACGCCGCTTTCAACGGAGATACCTACCGTAAAGCGTGAGGGTACGTCTACACGGATGTTCTGGTGAGAAAGTGCATTCGTAAGGTCCACGTTGATGGACATAGGAGTCAGATCAAGGTACTGATACGACTGGATAACGGGCCATATAAACGCCGCGCCACCGTGGATACATTTTGCGCTTCTCGTTGTACCGTCCTTATTGGTACCGACCTTACCGTAGATAACAAGTACCTTATCGGAAGGACATCTGCGGTATCTTGTAAGTACTACAAGTACCATCGTGAAGAGAAAGACTGCGATTACTGTGAGAGTGATTACTACTGTGGGTCCCATTTTGTTTCCTCCTGAAAATTAAATTATTTTTACGGATATATTATTTTCTATATCGCGCAGTTTATTATGTAATAAAGTTTATTTCATGGGTCTTACTATGACTTCGTTTTTATCGGTTACCGATACCACCTGCACCATAGCTCCAGTGGGAAGCTTTTCCCCGTGGTCCGTCATAGCGTCAAGCTCGACGAATCTCTCCTGAAGGTTCATAGTGATCTTTCCCGTACCATTCCTTGACGGAGGGATAGGGATATACACCGTTGCGGTGTGGGTAACTGCGTTTTTGATATTGAAGTTACCGTCATCCTGTAGCTTTAGAGAAATCTTTATAACGTATGCCGCTAAAAACAGAGCCGCAAGACCTGCGATAATTGCGATCACTGACGACATGATACTGCCAACACCTGCGTCGCAAAGCGCAACACCGGTCCAGCCGCCTATTGCAAGCATAGCTACGATTCCTCGTACCGTAAAAAGTCTGAGGCCGTCCACGTGATGCGCGCCGTCGTGAACATCGTGGTCGCCGTCAGTTCCATCAGCTTCATGTGACAGTTCCGGCGATCCGTGAGAAAACTCGTGATCGCACTCACCGTCGTGTCCCGCAAATCCTACAAGAAGAAGCACAGTCTGAAGAACCATGACAACCGTCGCGGGTATTGCCGCCGTTGCAAATATCTGTCCCAGCGTACCGAGAGAACTCCACCAAGCACTAAACCATTCCATAAAAAGCACTCCATTCTTCCCTTTCGGGATGTATTCAATAAATCAATTCAAAACCAATGTATTACTATATACCGCCTTTAAGCTGAGAAAAGATCATATCGGCTTCTCTCTTAAGCCTCCCTGAAACGTAAGCGTATACCATAACGTTAAGTGCAAGTGTGAGGCGCTTTGCGGATTCTGCGGTAGGTCCGATGTAATCCACAGTAACGTCGCTGATTATTGCAGAGGTCTCACTTTCGGAAACACCCGAAACGTCCATTCGTCTGACTGTCTCACAAAGGTAATCGTAAAGCTTCCCTTCGGGGATTATATCGTCGCTTTCGTCGGAAACGTCACCGTTTACCATAGAAAGAAGTTCAGCAATTCGGTCGATCTGCATAGAATCTCTCAGAGAAGAGATAATAAGTATACGGGCAAGCTGTCTTTCGTAATACTTCTTTTTCACGGGATGATCAACAAATCCTCTTTTCACCCAGTTCTGAACGGTTGAATATTCAAGCCCCGTTATTGAACAGACCTGACCAAGCGTCAGCCCGTCGGCAGCCGCGATCATTGGGCGGAATAGTGAGAACATCCCTTCCTTCACGTCTGTGTACGGCATAACTGTCCCGGGAACAATTTTGTCGGACATTTTCGCACCTCCTTTTTATTGTGGTACTATGATTATATCACAAGTTCACGTGAACTTCAAGAGGTTTTTGAAATATTTTTGAACTTTTTAGGAGATTTTTGAAAAGATATCTGTAAATATTCCGATAAATACATTTTTCATTGACAAATCAATGTTTTTATGCTATTATTTATATGTATAGATTTAAAAAGCAACTCTTTTAACGGAGGTCGTTATGGCTAAGAAAGTTAAAGTAAAGATCCACAAAAAAAATAAAACCGATAGAATATTTGATTACGTTTCAAATACCCGCGAGCTTTGCGGACTCCTTGACTCCAGAGAAGATCGCGTTCTTTTCTCCTATTTCACATTCGATCACAGACTCGCTGACATGACATACGGCGAGTTCGGAAGAATGGTCAAGAGATGCGCCGCAGGTCTTACTTCCCTTGGATTTGCAGGTAAAAAGATCGCAGTTATGGGCGAAACATCTCCTCAGTGGCTTTGTATGTATCTATCCGTTCTCGTAACCGGTGGTGTCGTTATTCCTATGGACCGTGAGCTTGCTCCCGAGGAAACAGCAAAGTTCCTTGAATGGGTCGATGCTGACGGTATCGCATACTCTCCTTCCCTTGAGAATAATATGGCAAAGGTTCGTGAGAACACAGATAAACTTTCCGTATACATTCCCTTTGCTGGAGATAACAGAAGTTCTGACGTCGTTTCCGTATCTCAGCTTGAGAAGATAGGTGAGCCCTCCGTTGAGGCTGGATACGAATATCCCGATATATCCGAGAAGTACGAAGACGTAGCTGAGTATCTCTTTACATCAGGTACTACAGGAAGCAGTAAGTGTGTAATGCTTTCTGAGAAAAACATTTTCTCAGTTGTAATGAGTGCTTGCGAGACAGTAGAATTCGAGCCAGACGATACTATCGTTTCCGTTCTCCCCATGCACCATACCTATGAGCTTATGTGTACCATCGCGTCTATGGCGTACGGCATGCACATTTGCATCAACGACTCCCTAAGCCACGTTATCAAGAATTTTAAGCTCTTTAAGCCTACCGGTCTCGTTCTCGTTCCTCTGTTCATTTACACAATGCACAAGAAAATCTGGGCTGAGGCTAAAAAGGGCGGTCGCGAAAACGCTCTCAAGGCAGGTATCATCGCATCCGGTACTATGAAGGTTGCAGGTATAGACATCCGCCGAAAGGTATTTGCTGAGGTGCTTGCTGCATTCGGCGGCAGACTTAAGAAGATCGTTTGCGGCGGCGCGGCACTTGACCCCCTTATGATCGAGGCTTTCGAGAACTTCGGCGTTTCCGTTTACGAGGGATATGGCATTACGGAGTGTTCCCCCCTTGCGGCCGTAACTCCTTACTACGCAAGAAAGTACGGCTCCGTTGGTCTCCCCGTTCCCTGCTGTGACATCAGAATAGATCCCGACGTCAACGAGGTAGGTGACAAGGGTTATGTTACAGGCGAGATCCAGGTCAAGGGTGATAACGTTATGATCGGTTACTTCGATAACCCCGGTGCAAACGCAGACGTATTCACTCCCGACGGTTGGTTCCGTACGGGTGACGTTGGATACATCGATGACGACGGATATCTCTTCATAACAGGCAGACAGAAGTCTGTTATCGTTCTTGAGAACGGTAAGAACGTGTTCCCCGAGGAGATTGAGGAGTACATCAGCCATATCGAAGAGATCGCTGAGTGCGTTGTTGTAGGCAGAACTACAGACGATGGAAACAAGGTAGATCTTGTCGCTGTCGTGTACCCTAACTATGCCAAGTTTACAGACGATGCCGGAGAAGACAATATCCGCCGTTCACTTGAGCATTCCATTGCCGCTATGAACAGAAAGCTTCCTACATTCAAGCGCGTTATGAAGATAGAGGTTCGCAGCACAGAATTCGAAAAGACTCACACTAAAAAGATTAAGCGACATCTTGTGAAATAAGTTTTTCGCCTCTCCCTGCTGTAGTTTTAACTATGGCAGGGGGAATTATGTAGTTAACCATTTAATTTTGGAGATAAATAATGAAAAACGTTCTTTTGATCGTTAACCCCCGCGCGGGAAAGACAAAGGCAAAAACCTCCCTTTTTGACGTTGTCAACATCCTTAACGAAAATGACATGCGCGTTTCCGTGGAGATCACAAGATATTCAGGTCACGCTCGTGATATTGCGCGTGATATTACCGATAATTACGATCTGATTGCTTGTATAGGCGGTGACGGAACTCTCAACGAGGTCATCGGCGGTATAATCGAATCTGGCAAAAAGCTACCGATCGGATATATACCCGCAGGAAGCACAAACGATTTTGCAACAACTCTCAAGCTTTCCAAGGATATCAAGCAGGCAACACGTGACATTGCGAACGGTATTGAAAGATGTATCGATGTCGGCAAATTCGATAATAAGTATTTCACCTATATCGCATCCTTCGGAGCATTTACAAAATCATCGTATTCCGCACCTCAGAGCATGAAGAATGTACTGGGACATCTTGCATACGTTCTTCAGGGTATTCAGGACATTCCCTCCATTCGCGCTGAACGCGCATCTATTACCAACCGACATGGTAAGGTTTACGATGACGAATTTATCTTCGGTGCTATTGCTAACAGTACCTCTGTAGGCGGTATAATTTCTTTTAAGGAAACTCTCGTTTCAATGAACGACGGAAAGTTTGAGATGATCCTCATAAGGAAGCCTAAGACCATAGCTGAGCTTAACAAGATAATCAACGCGCTGATGACCCAAAAGTACGAATGCGACGAAATCATCTTTACCTCCGTCGACTTTGCAAACGTTGCGTTTATGAATCCCGTGACCTGGTCTCTCGACGGTGAAAGAGCCGATACCGACGGTACTGTAAGTATTACGAACATCAAAAATGCAGTTACTATGATACTTCCACGTTCAGCCGAGACTGCTGCCCTTTTGAACAATTAATGTGATTGCTGACTATGAATAAATTTACACTTCTCTTCCCCGATTTCAAAACCAAGGCCTTTACCATGAGTTTTGACGACGGACATGATACAGACATCCCCCTTGTGGAGCTTATGAAGAAGTACGATCTGAAGGGCTCATTCAACCTTTGTTCTGGTGAACTTTATCCCGACGGTGCTGAAATCCCCACCTGCCACAAGCACGTACCACTCAGCCGCAAAGCTGCCATAGAGCTCTTTTCAGACGACCGCTTTGAGGTCGTATCCCACGGATATCACCACTGTGCGGTCGGACACATTCCTACAGCCGATGCTATGTACGATATGCTGACGGACAGACGCGAGCTTGAAACTATGTTCGGAAAGTTAGTCCGCGGACATGTTTATCCTTACGGAAGCTTCAGTCCTGCTGCTATCGAAATAGCAAAATTATGCGGCTTCGTATATGCAAGACTCGCAGCGGGAAAGGCAGATTTTCTTCTTCCCGAGCCCGGTACATGGCTTGAGT
>JAZUBZ010000023.1:0-35957 GCA_045638805.1 Eubacteriales bacterium | reverse complement strand
CTCCTCTTCCGTATATCCGCCGACGGACGTGCGGGATGCTCCGCTTATCTGAGACACGCCAAGCTCCAGAAGTCTGCGGCGCACCGCCTGACTTTCACGAGTAGATATGATCATGCCTGTATACGGCACAGACACACGGATGATAGCGCAAAGCTTTGCAAAGGTGTCGTCGTCAATACCGTTATCAAACTGATCGGGGTCGATATCGTCCGCTCTCTTGATGCGGGGCATACTGATGGTGTGGGGACCTACGCCGTGAGCCGCTTCAAGATGCTCCGCGTGCATGAGAAGTCCGCACAGCTCGTATTTGTACAGCTCAAGTCCGAAGAGCACACCAAGACCTACGTCGTCAATACCGCCCTCCATAGCTCTGTCCATGGCCTCTGTGTGGTAACAGTAATCGTGCTTGGGTCCCGTGGGATGGAGCTTTTCATAGCTTTCCTTATGGTACGTCTCCTGGAAGAGGATGTAGGTACCTATACCCGCCTCCTTCAGCTTTCTGTAGTTTTCAACGGTGGTAGCGGCAATGTTGACGTTAACTCTGCGGATAGCGCCGTTCTTGTGCTTTACGGAATAAATGGTGTCGATGCACTCAAGTATGTATTCGAGGGGGTTATTCTTCGGATCCTCGCCCGCTTCAATGGCGAGTCTCTTGTGACCCATATCCTGCAGGGCGATGACCTCTGCGCGCACCTCGTCCTGAGTCAGCTTGCGTCTTGGTATCGTCTTGTTCTGACGGTGGTAGGGGCAGTATACGCATCCGTTGATGCAGTAGTTTGAAAGGTAAAGGGGCGCGAACATTACGATGCGGTTGCCGTAGAAATCACGCTTGATCTGCTTGGCAAGGGCGTAAAGCTCCTCCGTCACCGACTTGTCCTCGCAGGCAAGAAGTACGGACGCTTCTCTGTGGTCAAGTCCGCCTCGCTTCGCCGCCTTGTCCAGAATCTCACGGATAAGGGGCATATTGTTTTTATTTTCCTCAGCGTAGCTGAGAGTATCCATTATCTCATCGTGTGAGATAAATTCTTCTGCTTTAAGTGATTTGGGGTTATACATATTTTTCTCCATCTATTTTAGTTTATATTTACATCTTACTGTGTCCTACTTCAAAGGACAAATTGAAGCCTGCACTCTCAAGCTCACACCTTAATGCAAAAATCCCCTCGGCGCTTTCCGCACCCGCAGAGACCTTACCGTCGTAAAGGGAATATTTTTCTCTGACCTCCACAGGCGAAAGATTGGGCATCACAACGTTTCCACCCGCAAAAAGTCCTCTTACTCTGCCGCCCGTGCCTACGCTGCCGAGCGCAGTAGTAGCGGGCAGGAGCACCTGCGGAAGCATAAGTCTCACTATCGCAAGGCATCTTAAGGTAAGCGGTACGCTTCCGGCTTTTTCAGCTCTGAATGGGGTGTCTCTGTGCGGTATAAACGGACCAATTCCCACCATATGGGGACGGAACTTTTCAATAAACCGCAGGTCTGATACGATGTTCTCTAAGGTTTGGAAAGGCGAGCCTACCATAAATCCGCATCCTACCTGATAACCCAAGGCTTTCAGGTCATAAAGACAGCGCATCCTTTCGGATAGCTTCATTTCTTCGGGATGAAGCGTACCGTAATGATTTTCAGAGGCCGTTTCGTGACGGAGAAGATATCTGTCAGCGCCAGCCTCCTTCAGCCGTTTGTAACTGTCGTGGCTTCTCTCGCCGAGGGAAAGGGTAACAGCACATCCCGTGCAGCTTTCTTTGATGCGGCGGACGATGCTTTCAACAACCTCGTCGGTGAAATACGGGTCCTCTCCGCCTTGAAGCACGAAGGTTCGAAATCCAGTTTTGTACCCTGCCTGTGCAGTAGACACTATCTCATCAGGGGTAAGTCGGTAACGCTGGGCAGATTTATTACTCCGTCTGATACCGCAGTAG
The DNA here is from genome assembly GCA_045638805.1 of Eubacteriales bacterium. Taxonomy (GTDB): domain Bacteria; phylum Bacillota; class Clostridia; order Oscillospirales; family CAG-272; genus RUG11130. The sequence goes on along the minus strand of JAZUBZ010000023.1, from coordinate 34,035 downwards.
TAGCAGTCGTTCTTGCAGTAGCTTGATATTTCAATAAGCCCGCGCAGGTACACGTCCCGTCCGTAAACGATGTCGCACACCTCCCTCGCCTGAGAGGTGAGATATGCGTCAATTTCACAGCTTCCCGCCAGCAGAAATGCAAGCTCCGCATCGGTAACAGCCTCACCCGCGCGCAGGCGGTCTGTAATATTTTTATAATTTCTCATGCGGCGCTGTATACGGTCTTGGAGCTGATACCCTCAAGTCTGCCGATCTTTCCGCCGAGGGCGCTGATGACGTCCTGGGGCGCGTCAATGGCAACGCTTATCACGTTTATTCCCCTCTCTCTGTAGGGGATGCCCATTCGTCCGATTATATATTCACTGTACTCGTGGAGTAGCTCGTTTAAACGCTCTACGTCCCCGCCTTTTTCAACGATCACGCCGATTATGGCAACTCGTTTTTCCATGTATGCCTCCTCTCCCCGAAACAAAAAAATCACGCAGGATGCGCATCAACGCGCACAGTCCACCCACGTGACGTACGTTATGTTTGATGATGCGCCTCACCTGAGAAAATACTCGCAGCTCGGGGTATCTTACAGTATTATAACACAAAAGTCACATATTCGCAAGTGTTATTTTGCGAAATATGTGACTTTTCACCATATTATTTTATGCTTTCGATAAGTCCTGGGATACACTGCTCGAACTTTACACCGAACCAGTGGGTGGGGTCCCCCTCCGTCGCCTTGATAGAACCGATCGTAAAGTCTACCGCTATCTTCATAGCGTCTCTCAGCGTTCTTCCAAGCATCAGCGCACCGAAGAAGGAGCTGGCAAACACGTCTCCAGTTCCGTGGGACTGACGGGGGATCTGTTCTCTGAAGTAAGACTCGTATATTCCGGTGGTGCTGTCGTAGGACACACTTCCCTGCGACAGACCGTCGTATGACACTCCCGTAATAACGGCAACTGCCGCACCAAGCTCACACATACCGCGGAGAAGCGTTTTTATGTATTCCTCGTCGTGGCATCCGCGGGGTCTGTATTCCATGCCAAGCATCATAGACGCCTCGGTAACGTTGGGGACTACTACATCAGCTATCGCGCAAAGGGAACGCATTGCTCCTACAAAATCGCTGTCAAATCCCGTGTACAGACGTCCATCATCTGCCATAGCAGGGTCAATAAACTTTATTGCGTTTTTTCCGAAGCGGGCGATGAAGTCAAGCACCATTTCTATCTGTCTCTCGCTTCCGAGATAACCCGTATATATACCGTCGAAGGAAAGTCCCGTTTCATACCAATGGTCGGATATCTTCGGGATCTCGTCCGTCAGATCCTTGAAGGTAAAGTTTTCAAATCCGCCCGTATGGGTGGAAAGCACCGCAGTGGGGATCACCGAGCAGCTGATACCCATGGCGGATATTACGGGAAGTGCCACCGTCAGCGAGCACTTTCCGAAGCAGGATATGTCCTGCAGGGTAACTATTCTTTTATCTATCATTATTATTCTCTCTTTAATTAACACCCATAATGCATTACCTAATTATTATAGTTGTTATCGCATACGTTGTCAATATACATTTTATATAATAAAAAAACCGAAATAGCGAAAAAAACAGACCGTGCGACGTGCACGATCTGTTTTGAGTCAGTCTTACTCAGCAGGAATGATATCGGTGATTACCACGCTAATGATCATTTCATGGCTTCTGAGAAGGAATGGCTTGTTAAGCGCAATGTTTACCTTTTCGGATTCTTCAATAACGAATACTCCCTCTTCGGAATACTTTCCATCAACAAGTAGCGTACCCTTAATATCGCATCTGCCTGCGATCTCATCGGTTGCGTAGTTTGTTGTACTGATGTACTCTCCGCGGCTGTTGTAGTACCACTTGGTAGCATCAAACACTTCAATGTTACCGGTAGTTGTACCGAAAGGTTTGTTGGTATCATAAAAACGGAATTCAGTACCCTCTTCAAGATATTCGGATACGGAATATCTGTGGTCACGGGTCAAATAATTGAGATAATACTTCTGTGTGGGAATATCCGGGTCTGTATCGGGATCGGGTGTGTTCTTCGCTACCACAAATCTGAGTCCTACAGCTACGAGACAGAGAACGAGCAACAACACGATCAGGGCGTCTACAACGTTAATTTTTTTCTTAGCATTATTGTTTTCCATATATTGATCCTTTCTTGTCTCACTTATTTCCTTTATTCTCTTCCGCAGAAGCCTGTTTTTTATTTTCTGCCTCTACGACTGACTGCTCATCCACAAGTCCCGTATTTACTCTGCTTTCCGGATTCTTTAGAATTTGAACGTACATAACGAATATGACCAGAGCAAGTACAGTTATCATGATAGAACGGGGGATGGCATTTTCGGAGAACATATTATCGCACATGAATACAGCAACGAGACCGAGAATACCGCAGATAGCGTACAGTATCTTTACAGTCTCCTTCTGGGTGAAGCCCATGTCGATAAATCTGTGATGGAGATGACCGCGGTCTGCCGAGAAGGGGCTCTTACCTGCAAGAACTCTTCTTACGATGGCAAAAATGGTATCTGCCAAGGGGAGAGCGAAAATAATAAGCGGTACGAGCATTGAAATAACCGTATGCATTTTGAACATTCCCTCGATCGAAATTAGAGAAAGCGAATAACCGAGGAAGAGTGAACCTGTGTCACCCATGAAGATGCGGGCAGGGTTCCTATTATAGGGCAGGTATCCGAGGCACGCACCGATAAGGATGAGTGTCAGGAGAGCTGAGTGGAACTCACCGCCCTGAATAATGATTACGGCAAGGATGGAGATAGCAGATATAGTAGAAACACCGCATGAAAGACCGTCAAGACCGTCGATCAGGTTGATGGCGTTCATAAGAGCAACCATCCAGATGATGGTAACGGGTATCGCCCAGAATCCGAGAAAAACGTAATTGTCTCCGATGTGGAAATACTGGATACGAACACCGCCGACAACAGGGATAGCAGATATAGCAAGCTGGAAAAAAAGCTTTACAAGAGCATTTATGTTCTTAATGTCGTCGATCATGCCGACGATAACAATGCCAAGTGCACCTATCATAACAAGCCCGAGTCTCAAATCCACGTTACAGAAGAAGAGACATGTGATGGTGCTTCCCAGGAAGATAGCCAGTCCGCCTATACGGGGGATAGGCTTCTTGTGCATACGTCTGTTATCCTTAGGTACGTCGATAGCACCGATCTTGAACGCGAGAACTCTGACTATAGGTGTAAAAGCGAATGCCAAAAGAATTGAACATATAAACGCCGCTACGGCAAACATAAAGCGACCGTCAGTAATAAAATCCATAATAATTACTATTCCTTTCTTTGCGGCTCCTGCATTTACGCAGTCACCGTGTCATAGCACATTGAGGCAGTAACTTAAATCTGTTCGTCAGTCTACAACTGTTACGTTAGTACAAACGCCGACACAACGAAGGTCTCCGATGATGAAATCGTTGGAGTTGTTAACAGCTATATAAGCCTCATCGTCGATACAGTAACCCCACTCGGTCTCTACCGCGGTAGCACGGAAGGTGATGATCATATCGATAAGGCCCTCAGCCTCAGCGTATACCTCCTCTTCCTTTTCTGCGTCAAAGCCTGTCTTAATGCTTGTCTTTACCTCAGGAGGAGCGCTTACCACGCCGATATCAAGGTCGCGGTTGTTCTCGAAGGTAACGTGGTCACCTTCGACAACCGAGTTTGCAAACATAGAGTTAAGCGACGTTACCTCTATAACGTACTCAATGGTATGGGTCTCACCCTTTACCTCGGTATCATCACTGATGATAAATACGTATCCGAGCACTGCTATTGCTGCGATCAAAACAAAAACTATCACAGCATCAATAATGTTGAATCTGAACTTCTTTTCTGTCATATCATAAATTCCTTTCTAAAAGCCGTACTATTCTTCGCTCTTAAGTTTTATGTCCACGGTAGCAGACTCAGCGCTGTTCTGCTCTGTTACTCTACCCACCGCCGTTTCACGGTCAGAACTCTTTACGAGAGCGGGGATAAGTCCCAATACAAGCCAGAATATCAGATAAACTCTATAGTTGTACCATGAGTAATCAGTAAGACCCTGAAGAAGTACACCCGCAAGTCCGCAAAGAGGACCAGCTATCATAAGACGTGTGTTGTATCTGTAAACCTCGGTTATGCTGTCGCTCTTCTTTACCATACGCGCAAAAAGGTTAAAGCTTATTCTTATAAGAAGGAAGAGTATAATGAGGAATACTATAAGTCCGAATATACCCTGTTCAAGGGCGATCTGTATAAAAAGGTTGTGGGAATGAGGCGCTGCCTCAATACCCGGGAGCGTATAATCGGGGTATACCTCATACCAAGCAGACTCGCCCACACCGATTCCACCGAATAAATTGTCGCGGAGCATGTGAACTGCACCTCGCCATATACTTACTCGGTAAGACGTGGAGCTGTCCGCCATGTTACCGATACTGGTAAAGCGGTTGATGATCGAATCGGGAAGGATAAAAGGAAGAATGGGCAGAGATAATATACCTGCGGCGAAGATCCACATTGATCGCTTGCTCCAAATGAGGAGGAAAACAACTACAGCAAACATAAATCCGAGCCATGCTCCGCGGCTCCATGTCAGAAGCAGGCACATCGCCATGGTAGCGGTACACATAAAGCTGTACTTCTTATTTCCCCCGTCCTTAACAAGTAAGAGAGCAAGCGCCATGGGAAGAATAAGCACAAGATACTCTCCCAGCATGTTGGGGTTTTCGAGAGTTGCCACAGCACGTCCGGCGATACCTTCAAACAGGTCAGAGTCAAGCCATGCGTTTGCTCCAAAGGTACCAAACGCATACTGTACGATACCGTACAGCGAAACTATCATGGCAGAGGTAACTGTGGATAAAATTATACGGTATATCCACTCTGCACTTCTGATACAGCAGGATACCATAAAGTATCCGGATATCAGACACACGAAAAGGAGAGCCGGCATAATTGATCCGGATGACATGGATACGATACCTGCAAAACCTGTCATCACGGCAAATAACGCCACGAAGAAATCAAGAAGTCCGAAGTCAAGCACGCGCTTACCGCGGATAAGCTTGATTGCGAACGCGATGCAAACAAAGATCGCAAGTCCCGCAAGCACCATTGTGGGAAGGAATGGCATGAGAAAGGCGATCGACACCACTCCGAATTCGGGAACCGCAAGCACGATATAGATAAACGCAACAACTACGATCAGTGCAAATATAAGCACCGGATCAATCACCGCCGACAGCAGTCCCGATATCATTCCGAGAACAAAGGCGATAAGGTGACGTCCTCTGACCTCCTCGGACCAAAGCTTACCGGTACTGAAGCCCAGCAGCTTTACAACAAAACCTATTATCTTTGAGTCTGCAATAATGTCCGAGAGCGTACCCTTGGAAAGAGAGAAAGGGATCGCCGCTGCTGCAATTATGGCAGCAGTTATGCACGATGATATACATGCATAAAAGGAAGCTACGTTTCCTTTTACGATCATTGAAAGTACCGCAACTACTGCTGTGAACGCGGCAAATGCGAACAGATATGTTCCCATGACACGACATCTGATCCCGGTAACAGCTGACGCCGTATTGTTAACGATATTTACGATACGGGACGTCTCGATCTTAGCGGAGACCTTTTCACAGGTGCGTGATATGAAGGAGCTTTTTTTCGTATTATTTGCTCTTTCTTTACGCGGGTCTTCAGCACCGCCGGCTCCGAAGAGATTCGCAAAAGCTCCGGTACACAACAGATCGTACACCTTTATACAAAGACGGTCAAGTCCTGATATGATGGCACTGTTCTTTATGCTTTGAAAAAGCTTTGCGTGCGGTTTCTTTTTTCTGTCTGCAGTTGAATCATTTTTCAAAATTTGAACACTCTCCTTTTTCAAAATTTATACAAAGACATTTATACCTTTTTATTATACAATAATATGTGGGAAAATTCAACAGCATTTTATAAATTTAACGCACGAGGTATTAAAAGTACGATTCTTCACGCAATATTTACATATTAATCACATAAGTAATGAAGTCATGTTTGACAAAATCACTTCTGTGTGTTATAATGTATCGTAAGGTTTTATGCCAACACGGTATTTTTACCGCAAAATCAAGTTTTTAGTGTTTGCAGTCCCAAATGAATCAATGGGATACAGAATGTAACATACAGTACATAAGGATTATTCAGGTGATAATGATATGAGAATAACAGCTGCCGAAAAAAAGCTCCTGCCGTTTTTATCAAAGCTCAGATTCCTGTTCTTCCCCCTCACCCTTTGCGCTTTTGAAACATCAATGCATTTGTATGCATACCACACGTTTTCTCCCAACTTTATATGGATACTGGTATTTGCAGCAGGAATAGGCTTCGGTGCGTCCTTCCTCTCCTGTGTCTTCCCTGCGAAGGCAAACAGAGTGATCGCGATAGTCCTGACCGCACTCTTCACACTGGTATTTGAAGTACAGCTTGTATACTACCAGATATTCAAGGGATTTGCTCCGCTGTCAGCAGTAGGTCTCGGCGCTCAGGCAGTTACCAACTTTACGGGCAACATGGTAAACGGCATCAAAGAAGCGATCCTCATGGTAATTTTGTTTCTTGTACCTCTGGCGGTGTTGATATTCACCATGATCAGATACCGTCCCGTATTCTCACGTCCCCGAAAAATCGTAAAGATCCTCATACCCTTAGTGCTTTGCGCTCTCATCATCTGTGGTGCGGTGGGTACCATGGCAACATTCTTCAGCGGTAACCCTTCCCTTTACAGCATGTTCACAAGCAGCGACACTTCAACGGATACAAGCGTTAACTGCTTTGGTCTCGTTATGACCATGGTTCAGGAGCTCCGCTGTATGATCTTCCCTGAGGAAGAAAATATAGTCGTTGAAGAACTAAACGACGCCGTATACGATCCCGAGAAATACAACGTTGACCCCGTAGTTGACTTTAAAGCACTTTACGATAAGGCCGGTGACGACGAGGAGATGCGTGCGCTGACCGCCGCACTTTCCAATATGCCCGCGACCCTCAAGCATCAGTACACGGGTGTTGCCGAAGGTTATAATCTTGTGGCACTTTGCGCCGAGGCTTTTTCTCCCGAATGTATCTCACCCGAATATACCCCCACTCTTTACAAACTGATAAATAACGGATTTGTATTCGAGAACTTCTACAGCACCTTCCCCAATACGACCACAAACGGTGAGTACACCTTCTGCATGGGTCTTTTCCCCGATCTGACCCGCACGAAGACTGACTCCAGCTTCAGCATATCCGCCTCAAACTATCTGCCCTACTGCTACGGAAACGTTTTCCGTGAGATGGACGGTATAGCAAAGGCTTACCACAATTACGTGGCTGAGTTCTACTACCGTAACTATACCCATCCCAACATGGGTTACGATTTTACTGCCGCCAACAGCGGACTCAACATTGATATCACATGGCCCTCTTCCGACTATGACATGATGGTGCAGTCCGTTAAAGATTACGCCTACAGCGGAAAGCAGTTTGCGGCGTATTACATGACTTTCAGTGGTCACTACGCATATAACAACGAAAACGCAATGGTCGTCAAAAACTGGGATCTGGTACAGGACATCGAAAAGAGCGACATCGTAAAAGGATATATCGCCTGTCACCTTGAGCTCGAACGGGCGCTCACTTACCTCATGGAGACTCTTGAGGACGCAGGTGTTGCCGACAAGACCATGATCGTTCTAACCACGGACCACTTCCCCTACGGTCTCACCGACGAGGAATACAGTGAGCTTGCAGAAAGACCCATCACAAACGTATTTGAAAAGATGCGTAACGGTTTCATCTGCTATGTTCCCGGTATGGAGCCCGTAAAGGTATCCTCCTACTGCTCAAGCGAGGACATCCTTCCCACAGTGCTTAATCTTCTCGGCGTGACCTACGATTCCCGTCTCCTCGCAGGCGAGGACGTGCTTGCCCCCGACGTACAGCACACCGCCGTTATAGCGGACGGAAGCTTTATTTCCGACGGTATCAAATACAACGCATCATCTATTAAGTTTGACCTTGAAGACAATTCAACGGAAGGCCGAATCGCCGCTGAAAAGCTGTACGCTCTCATTGCAAAGAAGTTCAGCGTCAGTGTTGACATACTCAACAAGAATTATTACACCTTCGTTTACGACAGAGAATCCACGTCTCAGGCTATTGATAACATAACTCTTCAGTATTCCGATGTCGGCATTATGAAGCAGTCATCCATATACTTCATGCTGAATAACAAGTACATGGATCCCGTTTCCGATGATAAATTCGGAACAAAGGTTCCCGCTACCGTAGAGGAAGTACTGAACGTAGCTTACCGCATCGCGGGATTCCCTCAAATGTCGCTCAACATCGAAGACATTCCCTTCACGGTCAGCGTACGTCAGTACGAGGGCTCTGCTGTTTGGGCGTATGAAACGGGACTTCTGAATTCTGAGTTATTTGCCACTGATCTGAGTGCAACAATAACGGTAACTCAGCTTGCACGTCTGCTTCGCGACTTTGCCGAGCTTAATGGATATGACGTTTCCGTTGACCCTGAGTTGCTATGTCAAAAGATGGCTGAATATCCCGAGATAAGCGAAGAGAACGCCGCGGCGTCCATCTTCTGTGAAAAGCACATTCTGCTTGAGGACAACGGAAGCCACGCAATCAAGGTTTTCGAGGACCCCGATTACCCGATCAAGCGTTGGTACGTTGCCGAAGAATTCTACAAGCTTTGCACGTATTATCTGTTTGCGGAATAAAAGTTAAATAAAGCTTTCGCCCCCGTGACCGATATTCGGTCACGGGGGTTAATTCATCTGTAGAGACCACGTCGCAATGTGCATTTCGCGAGGGCGTTTGTATACGGTAGGTCGCATTTCGCAAAGTAAATGTGCAGTATCCATCCCCTACGATGGTTGATTCACACATACCCGTAGAGTATGTGCGAGGGCGTACGTTTTAGGGACGCTTCGTGAAGCGCCCCAACTACTTTGTAACGCAAAAAAGTTTATAAACAGCAAATCTAAAGAAAGCCTCGCCCTCCGGGAGAGGTGGTACTGCACTTCGCGAAGCGAATGTGCTTGTACCGGAGAGGGTGACAGCCTAAAAGTCGCCCTCTCAGTCGCGAGCACATTTGCCTTTGGCAAAGTTCAGCGACAGCTCTCCCAAAGTGAGAACCTATGAAAAAGTAAACTTTTAGTTGTTACAGCATACTACGATGTTGAACAACGTATAATTGGAAATTATACCCCATGGGTTGCCACACAGGGACATCCCTCCAGTGGGTTGAAATTCGTTTTATCCGTAGCCACATCGTTGGTGCAAGTTCGTCCGTTTTTTACCCCTCGAAGGATTCAGAAGCGCTTGTCATGGTGATATATTCTGCGGGGTCAACGTATTCTCCGTTTACCCTCAGCTCGAAATGAAGGTGAGATTCTTCCTCGCATTCGATAAGGGCGGTGTTGCCCACGGCACCTATCACGTCTCCTGCGGAAACGGTGCTTCCCACGGTAATTTCAGGTGCGAGTTCCAATGACAGATTCTGATAGACAGACATAACGTCCCCGCCGTGTTCAACCTCCACGGTCATGCCCATCATGGGGTCCTCGAACACTCCTGTCACCACTCCGTCTGCACAGGACACAACGGGACTTCCCCCAGCTGCCGCAATATCAACACCCGTATGTGTGCGGTGGTCGTTCATGGTCATGGAATATACGGGTACGGTAAGGCTTGCGCCTGTTAGTACACCTCCGTCGACAGGCATGACGAATACGATCTCATCTATCGTAAGGGATACTGGTTTGCTTTCACGTGGTTCCGTATGAATTGCCTCCGTACTTTGAGGCGTGCTTACGCTCTCAACAGGAGCTGTTGTGTCATCCGTAACGTCAAAGGTATCAAGAGGCGGCAAGGTCTCCTCTCCTCTCATACCTGCTCTTCTTCCCGCGCCGAAAGACACGGCGATAAACACGGCGCCCGCAATGAGTAGCAGGATCACACAGGAAAGAATCTGCTTCATTGAGTTTTTCTTTTTTGTCATAACTAATTTTCCTTTCCGGTTAATTTTTAGCCATCGCTTTTATTATTGACACGTTTTCCCCGTTTATACATCACGTAAAGCTGTCAGAATCAAAAATATTTTTTCTTTTTTCAAAAAAACGGTTTACAAATCAAGGACTTTGTAGTATACTGAAAGTGTATTTGTTCATATATTATTATATATAATACCTGAGCCGTGATCGGGAAGAAAAGGTTTATTTGCTTGTAAAGAGAGCCTCTTGTATGCTGAGATAGGGGACCTGCAACGCCTGCTGTGCGCCCGTGAGCTCTCCCGCAGGTCGGGCGTATGCCGCGTTAAGGCGATAAGTTATAAATTAGAGTGGAACCGCGGACACCGCCTCTGTTTTTTGAGGTTGGTGTTATTTTTATTTTCCACAACGGGAGGCCCGTATGATAAAGATCAAAGTTACTCTCAAGGACCCTATCAAGAAGAAGGGACCCAATTACAATAAATACAGAAAGAACTGCAAGGGTACTTGTGCCATTTCAAAGATGATCACCGAGATCCGCGAGGACATCGACGCTATCTGCCAGCGTGACCCTGCGGCGAAAAGCCGTTTTGAGGTGCTGACCCTTTACTCGGGACTGCACGCTCTGCTTCTCTACCGTGCGGCGCACAAGCTCCACGGCAAGGGATACACATATTTTGCGAGAATGATATCTCAGGGCGCAAAGTTCCTGACGGGTATCGAGATACACCCCGGTGCCACTATCGGACGCGGTCTGTTTATCGACCACGGAAGCGGAGTCGTTATCGGTGAGACCACTATAATCGGTGACAACTGCACCATATATCAGGGAGTCACCCTGGGTGGTACGGGCAAGGAAACAGGTAAGCGTCACCCCACCCTCGGTAACAACGTAATGGTAGGCTCGGGTGCGAAGCTTCTCGGCTCATTCACCGTTGGCGACAACTCAAAGATTGCCGCAGGTGCGGTAGTGCTTTCCGACGTTCCCGAAAACTGCACGGCAGTGGGAGTTCCCGCAAAGGTAGTAGTTAAGAAGGGCGTGCGCGTTGCAGACCCCGTTGACCTTGACCAGGTGCACATCCCCGACCCCATGTCCGACGAGCTTGTCCGCATCAAGAAACGTCTTGATGAGCTTGAGGGTCTTATCGTACGTGAAGCTGAGGACATCACCGACGGCGAGGATGCGTAAAACATGAAAAAATGTACGTCCTGCGACGTCACCGTTGATGATCATTTTTCCTCATGTCCCGCGTGTAACGGCGAGCTTGAGCAGACCGGGACAACAGGGAAGAAAAGGTTTATTTCTATACTGAAGGCATGGCTGTACACCGAAGCATTCGTGGCTGTTTCCTACGTCACAGCAATCATCGCGGGCATCGTACTTTCCGTTATCTATTACGACCCGAATGATGAAAGCTATATTACAAAGGTACTCACAGTTGACGTTGAAAACGTGATAACGCTTTCATCCTACGTGCTGTTCGGAATTTTGCTAACGGTCTTCTTCCGTTTGCGAAAAAAGAACGTACTCTGTGAAGTTGGAATAAAAAAGTGCCCGCCATCGGCACTCACCGTCTCGGCTCTGTTCGGTATCTCGGCAAATTACCTCTATTCGTTTGTCGTTGGTATCATCCCCTGGCCCGACGGTATCCTTGAGGCGCACAATGAGGCTTACGCCTTGCTTGAAGACGGCGGAAACATCGTCCTTACGATCGTGACCGTTGCCCTGCTGACAGGTGTTTTTGAAGAAGTGGTTTACCGCGGTCTCGTAATGACAAGACTGAAACGCTCACTTCATCCTGTAATCGCCTGCATAATATCAGCCCTGCTCTTTTCTCTGGCGCACCCAAGCGTAATTTCTGTGGTATACACCGCAGTGTTCGGTCTGTGCCTTGCTTTGATATTCGAAAAGTACGCTTCTGTAGTGCCATGCATCGTGTCCCACGTATGCTTCAACCTAATGGCGTGTATCGGATATCCCGAAAGTGGCACTGTAACCTTAATAATTTTGGCGGCAAGCGCCGTCTTACACGCAGTATCCATATTCGCGCTGGTAAAGCTTCCCTCGGCAAGGGATGCTTCCGTAAACGGCGCGGAACAGATATAACCCCCGGTAAAAATGAAAGGAAGAAAATATATGAAGCTTTATAACACACTTACAAGAACAAAAGACGAATTCGTCACTCATGAACCCGGCGTGTGCAGAATGTACACCTGCGGCCCTACAGTATATCACTTCGCACATATCGGTAACCTCCGCTCATACATCATGGAGGACGTACTTGATAAGTACCTCCGTTATGACGGCTACGACGTGCGCCGCGTTATGAACATCACAGACGTTGGTCATCTTTCCAGCGACGCTGACACAGGCGAAGACAAGATGCTGAAGGGTGCTCGCCGCGAGAAGAAGACTGTAATGGAGATCGCTCAGTTTTACACTGACGCTTTCTTCGCTGACTGCGCGAAGCTGAACATCCGCACTCCCGACGTAGTAGAGCCTGCAACCGCCTGCATCCCCGAGTTTATCGCAATGGTTGAAGGTCTTCTCGAGAAGGGATACGCATACGTGGCTGAGGGCAACGTATACTTCGACACCTCGAAGTTAGAGGAATACTACGTATTCAACAAGCACGACGTTGAGGACCTTGAGGTAGGCGTACGCGAGGGCGTTGAGGAAGACACCGCTAAGAAGAACAAGTCCGACTTCGTACTTTGGTTCACCAAGTCCAAGTTCGAGGATCAGGAGCTTAAGTGGGACAGCCCCTGGGGCGTAGGTTACCCCGGCTGGCACATCGAGTGCTCTGCAATCAGCCTTAAGCACCTTGGCGAGTATCTTGACCTCCACTGCGGCGGTATCGACAACGCATTCCCCCACCACACCAACGAGATCGCACAGAGCGAGGCTTATATCGGACACAAGTGGTGCCCTCATTGGTTCCACATTCTCCACCTCAACACACCCTCAGCTAAGATGAGCAAGTCTACAGGCGAATTTTTGACCGTTTCTCACCTTGAGAGCAAGGGTTATGATCCCCTCGTTTACCGATTCTTCTGCCTCCAGTCCCACTACAGAAAGTCTCTCGTATTCTCTTACGAGGGTCTTGACAACGCAGCTGTTGCCTTCAAGAAGCTTATCGACAGAATTGCGGCGATCAAGAACGAAGGTGAAGTTGACGCAGAGGCGTTCGCAAACCTGAAGCAGAGCTTCACAGAAGCGCTTGACAACGACCTTAACACTTCCCTTGCAGTAACTGCTCTTTACGACGTGCTTAAGGCAAACGTAAACGGTGCAACAAAGCTTGCGCTTATCGCTGACTTCGACCGTGTGCTCTCCCTCTCCCTTATCGAAAAGGCTGAGGAAAGACGCAACGCGTCAGAAGAAGATGCGGCAGACGGCGTAGACGCTGACCTTAAGGCATGGATCGAGGCTATGATCGAGGAAAGAGCGGCTGCAAAGCGCGAAAAGAATTACGCAAGAGCTGACGAGATCCGCGCGGAGCTTACAGCAAAGGGCGTAACTCTCAAGGATACAAAGGAAGGCACCACCTACACCATCGGTTGATTTTAGAAACCCCACGCGTATATTTCAAGGAAGCTTAACATATCCAAAGAAAGGTACGACCACAAGTATGAAAAACACAGTAATAGGAATCGACGTTGGCGGAAGCACCACCAAGATCGTTGGATTCGACTACTCTTCGGGTGAGCGAAAGCTTATCGACCCGTTGTTCGTCCGTGCAACTGATCCCATAACCGCTACTTTCGGCGCATTCGGAAGATTCCTTGACGAAAACGATCTTTCCCTCGGTGACGTTGAGAGAGTCATGATAACGGGAGCCGGTTCGTCCTTTATCACTAAGCCTCTCTACGGTCTTGACTGCTACAAGATCGAGGAGTTCAAGGCGATAGGCCTTGGCGGACTTTACCTGTCCGGACTTGAGCGCGCACTTATCGCCAGCCTCGGTACGGGCACAGCCCTTGTTTTTGCCGAAAGCGGCAAGGAGCCCCGTTACCTTGGAGGCACGGGTGTGGGCGGAGGTACTCTCGTGGGTCTTTCCAAGCGTATGCTTGACATGGACACCGTCGCTCACATCGAGGAGCTTGCAAAGGGCGGATCCCTTGACAAGGTAGACCTTCGCATCGGCGACATCATCAGCGGAAACCACATTCCAAACTTTACCGACACCACAACCGCATCAAACTTCGGTAACGTAAGCGATCTTGCAACTAAGGAGGACATTGCCCTCGGTATCATCAATATGGTGTTCGAGACTATCGGTATGATATCAATTTTCGCCGCGCGCGGTTGCGGTATCAAGGATATCATCCTGACGGGTAACCTTTCAAGCGTTGCTCAGGCTGAGCCTATTTTCAACACGCTCAACAGGATGTTCGACATGAACTTTGCAATTCCCGTAAATTCCCGATTCGGAACGGTTATTGGCGCGGCTCTTGCAGAATGTCCCGAAACATCACTGTAATTATAGAAAGAAGGATCATATGGAAACACTATTCATTTTAGCCGTATCCCTTCTCGCGGGTCTTCTCATGTCCCGTGTAGTTAAGGTGCTTGGTCTTCCCGCAGTTACGGCTTATCTTATAGCGGGAATTTTGATAGGTCCCTTCTGCCTCGGCAGACTTGGCGTGGCAGGACTTGGATTTAACTCACTCGAGCAGGTTACAAGCCTCGGTATCATCTCCGACGTTGCTATGGGCTTTATCGCATTTGCTATCGGTAACGAGTTCCGTCTCGGTCAGCTTAAGAAGAACGGAAAGCAGGCCACCGTCATCGGTATCGTTCAGGCAGTTGCCGCAACTCTTCTCGTTGACGCGGCTCTCATCGCATTCCATTATATCGCGCCCCACATCCTTTCCCTTCCCGCGGCTATTACCCTCGGAGCTATCGCATCCGCTACAGCTCCCGCCGCAACGCTGATGGTAGTACGTCAGTATAAGGCCAAGGGTCCCCTCACCGATATCCTCCTCCCCATCGTTGCTCTTGATGACGCTGTGGGTCTTGTGATCTTCGCGATCTCCTTCGGTATCGCAAAGTCTCTCACAAGCGGTCACGTGGATATTCTCTCCGTTATCGCCGAGCCCATTATAGAGGTAACGCTTTCTCTGGCACTCGGATTTATCATGGGTATCATCTTCAACCTTATTGAGAAGATGTTCCACTCACGAAGCAAGCGTATGTCCATCGCTATCACCTTCGTTCTTCTGACGGTAGCTTGCACGAAGATCAGCTTCAACATCGGTCCCGTGCACTGTGGTTTTTCCTCTCTTCTCACATGTATGATGCTGGGTACAGTATTCTGCAATATCTGCGACGTTTCCGAAGAGCTTATGGACAGAACCGAAAGATGGACTGCTCCCCTTTACGTTCTCTTCTTCGTGTTCAGCGGTGCGGAGCTTGACTTCGGTGTAATTGCCGACGTTGCCATCATCGCGGCAGGTGTTGTATACATACTCGCACGTTCAGCAGGTAAGTATTACGGCTCTCTCTGGAGCTCCAAGTCTGTTGGCTGTGACGAAAATATCGTGAAGTATCTGGGCGTTACACTTCTGCCTCAGGCTGGTGTTGCACTCGGTATGTCCGTTATCGCTCAACAGTCGCTGGGTGCTGACGGTGCTGTTATCAGAAACATCATCCTCTTCTCCGTTCTGGTATACGAGCTTGTAGGTCCTACACTTACAAAGATCGCACTTACCAAGGCGGGTGAAATCATCCCCGGTGCAAAGAGTGCCCGCGGTCGTGACGATATGGCAAGACATAAATAAAGATTAAATAGGCGGTCTCAAGCGAGGCCGTCTGTTTTTATGTGGGAACGGGTGAGGCATAGGTATTTCAAGAATGCAACAAAAACCACTCACCTTATAAAACGTATTTTTCCTTTACTTATTCGACATAATATGCTATAATTAAAGAAAGAATACGTTATCTTTACAAGACATCATCAAATAATATTCAATCTTGTAATACATGACGGTTAGCATAGTATTTGCTAAGAATAAGAATGCGTAAGTTTATAGCCTTAGGAGCCTAAAATGGAAAAAAATACTTTAATACAAATCATCTCCCTATTATTGGTAATATTTCTTGTTAGTTGCAGTACCCCCACCATTGCTCCGATCAACACAACAGATTCTAAAACCAACACATCTACAGGTGATTCAGTCAATTCCACAACAGATGTACAAATAAATCTCCCAACCATTACTTTAAGCGATGCACAGAAAAACGCTATGGCAATGCTTAATCACCTTGCCACTGTCACCGAGGAGATCCGTATATCAAAAAACAACAAGGTTATTTTGGAAGATATTTATACGTCTCTGCTTAATGAAATAAACCCCGGTGCAATTGATGAAACTACACAGGGGCATCTTGAAAATATTCGTGAAGTTATTGGACGACTATTAAATATTCAATCCAAGCGTGAACAGCTTCAATATATTCACAACCAGCAAAAAGCCTCAGCAATGAAAGAAGCAGTTCCTGACCCATTAGCAATTCTTTCGATGACTAACTCCATTAATTGGCATAAATTTGCCCTAAACACAGTTTTTACCATCGTAGACTCTTACAACAATTATCAATCTGCAAATAGCAGTGCAGATCAAGAATTTATACTTAGTGGTTGGGAACTTGATGACGAAGAGAATAAGGTTATCGAAAAAAATCGCAACCGTGCTTTTGATTACATGACTGATATTATACAGCAATACGGGTCTGAAGAAGACAAAAAGGCACTTGGAAAGCTTACACTCAATGAAAATGCTGTAGAAGATTTTGCAAAAATGCGTGCAATAAATGAGGTATATCGAAAAATCGAAATACTTACCAGTAAAGAAGAAACTTATCAGCTTTTCGGTAATTACTGGTTGGAATTAGCAAGTTGTTATTTTGAAACAAAAAACTACACGAAATGTTTAGAATGTGTCAAAAAATATGACGATTTAAAAATCGATATCTTTAGAAAAGATTTTAATCTTGTTCCTATTTTACCTAAAGCAATCACTGCTGCACATGAAATATATACAGGAAACGAATATATTTCTGCTCTTCAGTACTACGCAGATGCTATTATTGAAAATGCCAACGATAATGATTGGTCCGTACGTTATTTTGCAGCGCAAACATATATGGATTTGTATGCAAAAACAAATAATCGTGAACATTTGGAAAGTGCATACAAAATCATTAAAGAAAATGTTAATTTGTTAATCGAAGAACAAATCAAACTGAATGATACATATCTTGGCGAAATACCCAAGTTCACTCTTACCGTTGAGCAAATAGACAAGCTGAACGACAAGGAGATAAAAGCTGAGCAAAAACGAATTGACGCTTATAACGATTCTTTGAAAACGGCTCGAAAGACAGAACTGCCCCCTGTATATGAGCCCCTCGTTCTCAACTGTGATTTATTGTTTGCTTTGGGCAATGAGTTGCAGATAGATTCATCAGAACAACTTACCGTCACAAAAATCCTACAAACAGAAACAAACGGAGTTTTTCTTAATAAGATTATCAATGATAAATATATCTTTAACAGTTCAAACACAGATTTTGACATTGAACTTTGCAAGGACAAACTCATAATTCCTGTAACCTTGTTAACTCAAGGAGTAAGTATCACCTTAACTGTAAAGAATGAGAATGAAGAGTCAAAAGAATTTAAAGATTTTACAATTACTAAAGTTGAACGCACGGACACGGTAGTTGATTCTTTCAACGCACATTACGAAAGCAAAGAGATGCAAAAATATAAATGGGCTATAAATGATAAAATCACTGTTGAAATAAAAAACAGTACCTTCTGTAATTCAGTCATACTTAATTATACAGTAAAATCACATAAGGAAAACTGGATATTCCCCGACTCAGTAGTATTTGAAAAAGAATGAAGAAAAGATTACTAATATTTTTATTGCTGATATCTTTGATATTAACTCTTACTGCATGCTCAAATACCGATCATACCCCATTATTCAACAATAATTCTAATGAACCTCCATTTAAGGTTACTTTTATAGACGTTGGACAAGGAGATGCTGCATTGGTAGAGTGTGACGGCGAGTATATGCTGATTGATATCGGTAACAAAACAGAAAACAGTACTTCAAGAATCCGAGAGTTATTGCTAGAAAAAGGTATTAATAAGTTAAAGTACCTTGTAATATCTCATTGGCATGATGATCACTATGGCGGATTAAAATTAACAACCGACGCCCTACAAAACATCTCATCAATTGATTATTTGCTATGTAACCAAGACCCGTACTCCAAAAGTCAACTAAGTGATATATTGCCAAAGATATCGGCAATAACAAATAAAATTATTGTTCCAACTCCAACGGATAGTAACAAACCTGAATATAAATTAGGTAGAGCTTCCATTAAGGTGATATATGCTTCAGCAGAAAATACAAATGATTCATTAGTATTGTTACTTACATATGGTAAAACATGTTTTCTATTCACAGGTGACATCGAAGGCAAAGCACAGTCAAAAGTTGCTGACAAGTTATTAGAAATGTCAAAAATACTCAAGAATGGAGAAAATCTTATAAAAATGCCCCATCATGGTGCATATAATGCTGATAGGAATCTACCTCCGAATGCTTCTGATAATTCATTGAATAAGCTTTTGAGTGTATTATATGCGAAATACTTTGTTATTTCCGTAGGCGAAGCTAATTCTTATGGGCACCCTGATAAAGATACCCTTGAAATTATCGCTCAAGCAATAGATACTGATGATCTTGATACATCACCATATTTTTTTCGCACCGATATGGATGGAGACATTGTTTTCACGTCAAACGGTAAAAAAATAAAACATGTTGAATAAACAGTACCATCAGAAACAAAAAGCGTTCTCGGTTGAGGACGTTTTTTTATGTGGGAACGGGTGAGGCATATCCTTGACTTTTACGTGCAAAAAAGCTATAATAATATCAGCAATTAAATTATACGAAAGGATAACTGCTTTGAAACTGAAAAAAACTTTATCAACCGTCCTTGCAGGAGCAATGCTCGTGGGTTCGCTCGTTTTCACACTCCCAGCATCCTCCGCAGACACACCTCATCCCTTTTCTGACGTAAAGGACGGCGCGTACTACGTGGATGCTGTCGGCTACGTTTACGAAAACGGCCTTATGAACGGCACAACTGCTACCACATTTGAGCCGACTACTGCAATGTCCCGCGCAATGTTCACCACCGTACTCGGTCGTATGTGCGAAGTGAGCGACGATGCCGCGGCAACAGACAGCTTTACAGACACCGACAAAAACACCTGGTACTCCCCTTTTGTAGGATGGGCAAATGATTCCGGTATCATGCAGGGGTATGGCGGAAAATTCAGACCGAACGATCCCATAACCCGTCAGGAGGCGGCTGTATGCGTATCCCGTCTTATCACATACCTTGATACCATGCTCGACTACACCAACGTATCTCCCGACGCTTACCGTGACGCGTCTTCAATCGCGCAGGACTGGGCAATAGACCACGTTAATCTGCTCAGCCGTTACGGAATCATTCAGGGTGACCAGAACGGAAACTTTAATCCCACAGGTACTCTTGACAGAGCGCAGGGTGCTACCATTCTTATGAGACTTCATGCAAAGTACCTTGATGCAACCAAGACCGCTGAGGTGCTGAACGTATGGGATTTCTTCAACTCCCCCGAGATGCTTCTCACAAATATGCTCTCCGAGAAGGATACGTCATCTGCTCTTCCCGCAGTTAAGCTGACTCCATGCGAAAGCGACAGCGCACCTTGGTTCTTCGGAGTTAACGTGAATTACACGGACATCCCCGCAGGCGGTATGGAATACGTGAAGTTCGCTTACAAGAGTACAGACGCTGTAGAAAAGCCCGTGCTTAAGGTAACTTCTCCCATTTACAGCGCAGAGCTTCAACCCGTAGCTGTCGAGGCGGAGGATGACTTTACCACAGTCATCTTCGAGACGGGTGATATCATGCGCCGTATCAGACAGGATATCTTCACTGAGCACGAGGAATATTTTGACACCGTAGACAAATTCTCCTTTGAAGTAGACTACCCGACCTACAATTCACGTTACCTCAGAGCAGAGCTTTATCCCTTCGGAGAAAAGACGGACGTAACAGCCACACTTCTCTACGTTGGCTTCTTCTCCAAGAAGGACGACGCTGTGGCGTACACCGCCGAGGGCGAAGCTGACGTCTACAAAAACGGCGTTGACGTTTACGAAAAGCCCGATTTCAGAGAGGCAACAGACAAGGTAGTAGGCGACTACTACGCCGATATGGACGAGCGCATCGACAAGATCGTAAACTCACCCAACACCTATACTCCCGCGGATATCGAGGGAACGTGCTACTACATCTCCTCTATAAACGGTAAGAAGGGCAACGACGGACTTACTCCCGAGACTGCCATGGCATCTCCCCGTGAGCTTTTCCGTGCGTATGCCCCCGGATTTGCCGCATCTATTCTCAAACCCGGAGACGCCGTATTCTTCGAGCGCGGCAGCGTGTTCCACAAGGATTTCGAATCAAACAACGCAGGTGACTCTGCTCTCTGTACTGTAGCGGGAGTCATTTATACCGCATACGGCGAAGGTCCCAAGCCCATATTCGCAGGATGCCTTGATATAAACGGAAGCATGGATTGGGTAGAGACGGGTCACAAAAACGTATGGAAGCTGAACGAACCGCTGAAGCTCAGAAACAACGACAATCCCGGTTACCGTTCAGACGTAGGTAACATTATCTTCACAGACAAGGACGGCAAGACCGGCTGGGGTATCATGGTTTACGCAAACGGCCCCGAAAACTCCTTCGGAGAGGGAGTAATGTCCATTGATAACGCTTTGGTATCAAACGGCTACGAGGTGTACGACTCTGCAGTGCGTGAGCTCAAGGATCCTTCATGCCTTATGAACAATCTTGAGTTTTTCCACGACTGGGCAAGCAACACGCTGTATCTCTACTACGACGGCGGAAACCCGGGCAAGGCGTTTGAAAAGATCATCGTTTCCACAAGAGGTAATATTGCAGGCGCACCTTCAAAGGGTGTACTTGACAACCTCGCCTTTATGTATACAGGAAGCCACGGTATAGGCGCAAGCTCCGATAACGCTGTTATCCAGAACTGTACTCTTGAGTGGATCGGCGGCTCTCATCAGGGCGGAGACACTCCCACAAGATTCGGCAACGGTATCGAGATATACGGCTCGTCCGAAGGATACACCATCACTAACTGCTACGTAAATCAGGTATACGACGGCGGTATCAGCACACAGATCGCAACGAGCGACAATACCCTTGCTGTTCAGAACAATCTTGAGTTCTCAGACAACGTTATCACCAACACCAACTCTCACATCGAGATATGGAACTACGGCGTAGCTAGTGTGCTTTCCAATATCCGTCTGACCGGAAACTTCCTTGCCGTAGGCGGATACCACTTCGGACATCAGCGTCCCAACAAGGGCGGAAGCCTGCTGTATCTCGGACGCTTCACAGGACAGTATTACGAGAATTCGATTATCGAAGACAACGTATTCATGTTCGCTCACGCCATCATCTGCGGACGTCCCCTTCTCGCCCGCGGTGAGTCCAACGGATCTGTCATGAGAAACAACGTGTATATTAACAGCACTAAGACTCGTCTCGGTGAGCTTCAGGGCGATTGGCACAACGACAACGTGGGCTACGATGCGGTAGACATGGCTCAGATGTACACCAGAGAGAATATTGAAGCAATGGTTGCAGAGGGAATCGACGAAGGCTCCGTATTCTACATGACGGACGATTATTTCGATCCCCGCGAGGCAGACGGTCTCTTCTACAACCGTACGGGATTCAGAGATTAAGTTAATTTTAAGAGGCGCCTTTCGATAGGAAGGCGCCTCTTATTGCGTTCAAAGTAAAAAAACGCAACGGCTACCTCTGTAACATTTGTTTCAATCTTAATTTCAATATAATCCCCGCTTTGCGGAGCAAAGCCACCGATTCTCTTCTCTATTATCTCTTATATGTAAGTCCTCTCCCTATCCCAAAGAGAAAAGGAGCTCTTTCGAGCCCCTCTTCTATATCAATCAAAACCAACAAATTTTATTTACAGACGTTCTGCAACCCAACAAAATCACACGCAAAATGCAGAACGGAGCTGACGTGAAATTAATCCTCAGGGGTGATAACACCGTAGGTGTCGCCGTGCCTCTTATAAACAACGCTGATCTTTGATGTGTCCGCATCAAGATACATATAGAAGCTGTGGCCGATCAGATTCATCTGGAGGATAGCCTCTTCAAGTGACATGGGACGAACGGGGAAAGTCTTTCTGCGGATGTCGAAGAGAACCTCTTCGTCCACGTTATCGTCTTCAAGTGCGGGTGCTGGAACTGCGATATCGTTCTTCATCCGCTTCTCAAGGCGGGTCTTGTTCTTTCTTATCTGACGTTCGATGGAACTGAGGCATCCGTCGAGCGCAGACTGGAAGGTATCAGCTGCCTTTTCAGCGCGGAAGATGGTTCTGCCAACGTTAATTGTTATCTCAATTATCTTATCATCCCTTTCGGTACGGCAGGTAACTGCCGCATCGGCACCGCCGGGGAAGAATCTGTCAAACTTTGCAAGCTTCTTTTCAATCAGATCGCGAAGATCCTGTCTTACTGTTAAGTGACGTCCGTTAATAGAAATGTTCATAGTGTGCCCTTGCCTTTCTTGTGGATTTAAGGAGAAGTTCTCCGTTTCGGGGGAAAACAAAACAAGGCTTGGTCATAACGCATACCACGTGTTGACTCAAGCCTCGCCTCCTTCAGTTTTGTGACAGATTCGATCAACTCTCCTCTGTATCTATATTATAGCACATAACTTTCGGTTTGTACAGATGTTTTGTGAAATTTGTTTAATTTTTTTCGCTTTTTTCTTCTTTTTTATGCACGACAACCAATCCGTACTTATTTTCCCTTGTTCTTCTCCGCTTCGATCGCTTCGTACATCTTGCGTGTCTTGTTTTTCTTCACTACGATAGGAATAATAAGCGCCGCTAAGACAAGTACCACCGCTCCGCCGAGAAGCAGGTAGTCAACGGTGATAGGTGTACCTTTACCGAAGATGATGCTGTCGCGCACTCCCTTTGACGTTGCGACAGATGTAAAATAGCTCTCGCCCTCATAGCTGTCCGTTTTTTTAAGGGAATCCGCATTATTGCCTGCGTGCATCTTCACGTACTCGGTGGTGAAAAGGTTGTCGCTCACAAGCGCCGCACCTTCCTTTACAAATGCCTCCACGTCTGCACAGCTTATCTTGATAAGATGGGTTGCGTGGATCGCGCCATCGGAGTAAACTTTTCCGCCGACCGCTGTGAACGTTCTGCAGTTTATGCCGCCAACAGTCTCAAGCTTGCCGCCTGTCACGGTAAATTCGGCATTTTCCGAAAGCACTGCCTGCACCTTACCGCTTATTTTGAGAGTACCTTCAGAGATGCGGACTCTGTGCTTGGGGTTATTGCTGTAAGAATAAAGTCCAGTGTCGTCCGACTCCAGAATAAGAGTACCGTTTCCAATGAAATTGATACTGCCCGTACTGCTGAGAGCGTACTTCCCTGCCTTGATACGGTTGGTGCCAACAAGCTTTACCGTAGCATTATCGGGAAGCTTAAGTCCGAAGTCCTCGCTTGTTGCAAGGTTAAATCCGTCGAGAGTGAGAACCTTTTCACGGTTGTCCCAGAAATATCCCTCACCGCTTTCGTGCTGTCTTACGTTTGAAAGATTGATAGTACCCGTGTGCTCTGCGTGGCAGAAAACGGACATAGTGAGCACTATCATCAGAGTGCAAATCACGTATGCCGTCACGCGGCAAAGGCTTTTTGAAAATTTTGTATTCATGGGTGTGATCCTTTCGTTTTTCATTTTTTGTCCGTTTCTTTAACGGACATCCTCTCGTCTGTTACTGATCTTATCGCCATGGGAAGGCAGAACACCGCCGCCTCACAGAGCCCGAGGGTGATGATATATCCGTGCACGGGGAAAAGTCTGTCTGCGCTGAGATAGGCGAAAAACACGGCAAGAGCGATGAGCACCACCATGCTGAGAGGCGCGTATATCTTAGAGAGGATACTGCCTACGCTTTTTTTACGCTGACCGTGCAGGACGTCCACAACTATATTCAGAAGCTGCAGCGCCATGAGAAGTGCCGCAAGTCCGAGGGACAGGCGGAAAAACAGTGTGAAGTTTTCCTTCGCCATGGGGATCTCCCCCGCCGATGTGATATATTCCTTAACGCTGTGGGCAAATATTCTGTCCGTGATGAAGATCCCGACGGCACCGAGAAATGTCAGCACGTATGCGACTGTGCGAAATAATTTGGTGTTTTTCATTTTATCAATGAATCCTCAAGGCTTCTTTTAGGAACGAAGTGAAGACCTGCGTCGTCGCGGAAGTATTTTGTTGTGCCGTCTTCTCCAACGGAGCAGATGATGGGGCTTTCCTTGGGAGTACCAAGTGCAAGTACAAGCACGGGAGTCAGACTTTCGGGAATAGAGAGAAGCTCTGCGGCCGCCTTTTTGTCAAATGAGCCGATCATGCAGCAACCGAAGCCCTTTTCCCTTGCCGCAAGATTAATTGTCTGTGCGGCGATGCCTACGTCCATGGAGGAAAACTCCGTGATTGGGGAAACGGACGTATCATGACAGATAACTATGTAATCGGTAGGCTCGTCTCCCTCAGGGGGAATTCGTCTGTCCTTGATATATCCCGCCCAACGGGTGAGTGGGAATAGTGCGTCTACCTCGCTCTTTTCAAAGCAAAGTCTGTACTTCAGAGGCAGAAGGTTTGCCGCTGACGAGCAAAGCCTTGCGCACTCAACAAAGCTTTTCAGCATCTCTTCGCCTGCGGGACGGCTAACGTCAAAGGCGCGAATGCTTCTTGCATTATAGGTAAGCTCTTTTACGTCAAAATAAAGCATAGTTTTCTCCTTACGCACGGCGTGCCGCATACGCCGCAACAAGACCCATGATAATACCAACACACGCATCCATTCCCTCGGCTGTTATATGCTCGTAGGGGCCGTGGAAAGCATAACCGCCTGTACCAAGGTTGGGGCAAGGGATTCCCATAAAGCTGATGCGTGCGCCGTCTGTGCCTCCTCTTACGGGATTTGATATGGGAGTGAGACCGAGGCCCTTGATGACCTCACGTGCGATCTCCACGGTGTGGGGATACTGCTCGATGATCTCCTTCATGTTTCTGTACTGCTCGCGAAGGGTAAGCTTAACGTTACCCTCGCCGTACTTCTCGCACATCAGCTTTTCGATGTGGCGGAGAGTTGCAAGGCGTGCGCGCATCATGTCAGCATCATGATCGCGGATGATGAAGCTGAGGCTTGCCTTTTCGGCGCATCCCTCAACGTCTGTCAGGTGATAGAAGCCTTCGTGACCCTCGGTGTGCGCGGGAGTATCTCCTGCGGGAAGCATGGACACGATCTCGTGTGCCACGAGGGCTGCGTTGATCATCTTGTTCTTCGCGTCTCCCGGATGGATGTTTCTGCCGATTATATCAAACTTCGCGCCGTATGCGTTAAAGTTTTCAAACTCGATCTCGCCTTCAGCAGAGCCGTCAACGGTATACGCAGAGGCAGTTCCAAACTTTTCTACGTTAAAGTGGTCAGCCCCCTCGCCTATCTCCTCGTCGGGAGTAAAGCAGAATGCAAGAGGACCGTGGGGAACGTTGCCCCCTATGATAAGCTCAATAGCGGTCATTATCTCAGCGATACCTGCCTTATCGTCAGCACCGAGAAGGGTGGTGCCGTCGGTGGTGATGAGGGTACGTCCCGCAAGGGCGGGAAGATGCTCGAACTCGGCAGGGTCAAGGACTCTGCCCGACTCGCCAAGCTTCACGGTACCTCCGTCGTAGTTTTCGATGATCTGTGCCTTTACGTCCTTGCCAGAAAAGTCAGAGGATGTGTCCATATGTGCGATAAAGCCAACGGATGCCGCGTCCTCATAACCGGCAGTTGCGGGGAGGTGGCACATAACGTATGCGTTTCCGTCTACGCTTGCGTTTTCTACGCCCAGTGCGATAAGCTCACGGCAAAGCGCCTCTGCAAGTACACGCTGTCCCTCAGTTGAAGGGGTAACGCCTGAGGTGTCGGAGCTTGCGGTATCAAATTTGATATAGTTTAAAAATCTTTCGTATGCTCTCATATTTATCTCCAAATTATATTATTTTCCGTATAGAACAAGGGTACTTGAACTGTCCCCTTGCTTAAAGACGAATTTATTTTCACCGCGCTTGATATTCACGTCCACGGTGAAACTGCCGTCCTTTTTGCGGTTTATGGTGGTACCGTTACAGAGCAGTGCTTCTGCGGGGTCGGATACTCCAGACAGGGTCAGCTCACCGGCAGCACATTCCTGACCGTAGTAATGGGACGTCACGCTGACGGGTGTGCCGGACGGCGACGGGTCATAATAGATGATCTCGTCTTCATATGCAAGTGTCAGCTCATCCGTAATACCGAAATCGTTTCCGCGAAGCTCATCGTACCCGTAGAACATACTGCCTCTGTAAGAAAGAGCCTCTCTTGCGTATTTGATTTGGGACGCCATCTCTCCCGCGGGATCTGTCCAGTCGCCCTCCTCGTATCGGTACGCACCGTGGGATACCCAAAGCTTTACGCCCGTGCCGTCAAGCTTTGCGTTCCACCAATCGGTAAGGTGTCCAAAGGGAGTCCCCTTTGTGTCAAAGGTCCAGTATATCTGGGGGGATATGTAGTCAACGTACCCGCCGTTTACCCAAGCGAGGGTGTCACAGTAAAGGCTATGGTAAGTCTCAAAGCCCCATGTGTCGGAGCCGCCGTTCACACCGTTATTGTTCTGCCAAACGCCTCCGGGAGATACACCGAAGAGGCAGTCTGCGTACACGTCCTTGACGGTATCGTAGCACAGCTTTATAAGACTATTGATGCTGTCGCGGCGGAAGTCCTCTACGCTATCGAAGGTGGAGCCGTATTTTTTGAAAGCGTCCGCGTCATCGAATTTATCGTTATTTGCGGTGGGGTATGGGTAGAAATAATCGTCGAAGACGATACCGTCCACGTTATAGTTTTCCACGATCTCGCGGACACCGTCTGCCACAAGACGACGCACCTCGGGGATACCCGCGTTAAAATACAGCTTGCCGTCGGCGTATTTCACTGTCCATTCGGGGTGACGTACAGCGGGGCTGTCGGCGGGAAGCTTATCCTCGGAATCGGCGGAAACGGTAATGCGGAGGGGATTTATCCATGCGTGAAGGAAAATGTTGTTGCGGTGAGCCGCCTCTACGAAATATTCGAGGGGGTCAAACTGCAGCTTACCTGTGGTGGAAAGCACTTTTGAAACGGGGAAAATGTCGCTTTTGTACAGCGCATCGCATGAGGGACGAACCTGAAAGAACACGGTATTAAGTCCCGCTTTTTTGCAGGTGTCGATGATGGCGTCTATCTCTGCTTTAAGCTGTGCCGCAGACAAGTCGTAAAAGGAGGGATAGTCGATATTGAACACGGATGCTATCCACACGCCGCGCACCTCTGAGTCGGGGTTGATAATGGCGGTGCCGTGATTCATCTGAGCATCGGGGGATAGGCGAGGCATCGCCATGCCTACCTCGTCCCTGCCACATGAGGAAAGACTCATGCAAATGGCGAGTGTTATTATAAGGAGTAATATTTTTTTCATAAGAACCTCCGAGAGGTGATGTTTTATTGTGAAGTCCCATGTAGGGACAGTCTTTTAAAATACACTGTATATATTGTAACATAAAGATGTTTTCGGGTCAAGTGTGTCTTTGTTATCTGTACTTTATTATCTGTCTTTCTGTTGGTTAAAGATATCACATCACCCACCATCGTAGGGGAGGGGCTTGTGTCCCGAAATTACGTACGGTTAAATCCTAACGAAACGGGAGACCACAAGGGTCTCCCCTACGTCGGTTTGCAAACGCCCACGCACATTCCCCACGGCTACGGATGCACGTTCCCCCAACATCGTAGGGGGCGACCATTGGTCGTCCGTAAACCAACACCACGCACATACTATACGTCAACGCACGAGCGTACGGTGCGAACATACCTCTCTATCCTACGTCCCAAAGGCGCTTTGCCCCCGCACGGTACAAGACTTCCCCGTCCTCGCATGCGCTCGTCCTCTGCCCGTCTCTTGAAATGGGGATTTGCCTAAAGAGATGCACGTTCATCACTCAAAAGAAGATATCGACCGTGCTGTTTTAGGCCCACGTTTGAAATTCCACGCCGTGGCGGGGCGTGGATGTCGTTCATTTCTTTTTTGTTCACCTCACGAAACATGGTACTGTGCGAAAAAGCTTCCCTCACCTCCACACAGACTGGATATTTATTCTTTATTATTTTTTCTTTCTTCTTTATTCTTTAAATTCCCCCACGGCTACCGCCGTAACATTTGTTTCAAGCTTGATTTCAATAAAATCCTTGCTTTGCTGTGCAAAGCTACCGAACCTCTTCACTATTCACTATTCACTCTTCACTTTTTTCTGCGGGAGGATGATATCCTCCCCTACGGCATTTGGGTGCTGCCGCTTCCTTTACTACGTACAGCGTAATAGGCGCGGCGATCATTCCCCACAGTCCGAAAAATTTAAACCCAAGATATGCCGATGCTAAGGTAATAAGCGGGTGTAGTCCTATGAGATGTCCCACCACCTTCGGCTCCGCGAATTGTCTCACCGCGTACATCACACCGAACAGCAGAAGCATACCCGCGCCGCGCACCGTCTCCCCTTTTATAAACAACAGCACCGCCCACGGGACCAGCACCGCACCCACTCCGAATACGGGAAGTACGTCGATGAGTGCAACTGCGGCCGCGGTGAAAAACGGATAGGACACGCGAAGCAGGACGAATCCGAGGAAAAGTTCGCCAAACGTTAAAAGCAGCAGGATCATATACGCCTTCAAGTATCCGCCGACCGCGCCCGACGCGGTACGGAACAGGCGAGAGAACTTTTCGTAAAAGCCCCGTGGAAGAAGCCCTCGCAGATCCCCTGCAAACCCCTCCGCATCTACTGTCAGGTAGAAAAGAACTACCACCGACACCACCGCCGCAAATACCATACCGGGCAGTCCCGCAAAAAAGGACGCACCAAAGTCCGCCGCCTGCAGGCTTATTTTTTCCGCCGCCCATTTTACAGCAGTCGTTATAAAGCCGTATATCTTATCGTAGGTCTCGGGGTCTGTCTTGAGATGTGACAAAAACGGTATCCTGTCGGGAAGCGTGCGGTACGCATCAAGCATCCGCCGTATCACATTGTCCTCGCCCTCAAGATCAGACACCGTGTTTTTCGCAAGCTCTACTAACTCACGGATAAGCTTTCCGCCCGCAAGGGTCCCTACGTAAGCCAGAAGAAACACAGCAAGAAGGAGCACGACCACTCCGCACACCTTATGGGGCATCTTAGTTTTTCTGCTGACGAAGGACACCGCAGGGCGTATGAGCCGCGCCACGAACGCCGCCGCGATAAGCGGGAGCAAGGAAGACAGTATATACTTAAAAGACACGTACGTTAGACAAAACAATAGCAGAGTAAGCAGGGCGTAACGGGTCAGCATGGCGAGACGTTTTTCACTCAAGTCGGTCACCTCCGCGTGGAACATGGACTAATTAATATTATGTAAGGGAGAGTCATGTTATAATCAGCCTTTATCATTCTTTGTCACGTCTGACCCAAAGAGGAAAAGCGCGAAAAAACACAGCTTTTTCATCTAAAATCCCGTTAAAATCTTGACGGAAAGCCATATCTGTGGTATCATTATATAGTGGTAGCAGTATATGTTATCATCCATAAAACAGCATACACACGGAGGTGTTGTGAGGTGCGTACATTAACACTTCAGGAATATTGGCAGAAGCTGGCAGAGGACCACGTGCCCGAGCTTTCCTTTAAGTCCGCGGGACTTGATTTTAACACATGGCACGAAGCGGCTCTCGCAAAGCTCACAGAGCTTCTCGGTATTCTCCCCGAAAAGGTGCCGCTTAATGCGGAAATTCTTTACTCGGTAGATCAAGGCGACTATATAAGACGTAAGGTTATCCTGCAGGCGGACAAATATATGTCCATCCCCGCCGTAGTTCTTATCCCCAAGAGCGCGAAAAAGGATAAAAGCACACCCGCTATCCTTTGCTCACACGGACACGGTCCCTTCGGTAAGGACTCCGTCACGGGTATGACAGGTACTCCCGAGCGCGCCGCCGACGTGGCTAGTGCAAACTACAACTTTGCAGAGCAGATGGCAAGAGAAGGTTTTGTTACAATCTCCCCCGACCTTCGCGGCTTCGGTGAGAGACGTGACAAGTTCGATCCCATTGATATTCCCCGCGACCCTTGCAACCTTAATTACGTAAAGGGCTCCATTTTCGGTATATATCCCCTCGCCCTTAACATTTTCGATTTCTCCCGCTGTATCGACTATCTCGAGACTATGGAAGAGGTCGATCCCGACCGCATTGGTATGATGGGTATGTCTCAGGGCGGTACCATGACCACGTTTACCACAGCTCTTGAGCCTCGCATCAAGGCGTGCGACATCATCAGCTACGTAAATCCCTTTGACGCATTCGGACTTCGCGACGGAAACTTCTGCGGCTCTCAGGTGCTGCCAAACCTTTACAAGTATATGGACACCTTTGACGTAGCGGGACTTATCGCTCCCCGTCCCTGCCTTATGGAAATGGGAATTTACGATGCGTGCTTCCCCTTTGAAGATCTGTGGCGCGGATACGAGGAAACGAAGAAGATATTCGAGGCGGCAGGTGCCGGAGAAAAGCTCTTCACCGACATCCATCCCCACGGTCACGCTTATTCGGGTGTGAAGGCTCCCGAATTCTTTAAAAATAATCTGTAAGCAATTAAATTCACATAAATCATTCTGAAAGGAAATTTTACAATGAAAATCGTAGTAAGCAAAGACGCTAAGGCTCTCGGCTGCAACGCGGCTGATTACATCGCAGGTCTCATCAACGAGGCTATCGCTAAGAAGGGTGAGGCAAGAATCATTCTTTCCACAGGAGCTTCTCAGCTCACAACAATCGAGCCCCTTATCGAGAGAGATATCGACTGGTCCAAGGTAACAATGTTCCACCTCGACGAGTACGTTAACCTCCCCGAGACACATATCGCAAGCTTCCGTAAGTACCTCAAGGAGAGATTCATCCAGAAGATCAACCTTAAGGCTGCTCACCTTGTAGACGGCACACCCGAGGGTATCGCCGCTCTCACAGCTGAGCTCAGAAGCGCTCCCATCGACGTTGGTCTCATCGGTATCGGTGAGAACGCTCACATCGCGTTCAACGACCCGCCGGCAGACTTCGACACCAAGGAAGCTTACATCGTTGTTAACCTCAACGACACATGTAAGATGCAGCAGGTAGGCGAGGGCTGGTTCGCTACTATCGACGTCGTTCCGAAGCAGGCTGTTTCCATGACAGTTCACCAGATCCTTCAGTGCGAGCAGATCGTTTCCTGCGTTCCTTACGCTGTAAAGGCTAACGCTGTAAGAGACACTCTCGAGAACGACAAGACCAACCTCATCCCCGCTACTATCATGAAGGGTCACCCCAACTTCGCACTCTTCGTTGACGAGGACAGCTTCTCCAAGGTTGACGAGTCTAAGATCCGTCCTGCAGAGGGCGTAGCTTACACCGTTGAGCGTGCATAACAGATAATTTTCACGCGGCATCCTCGCTTTGGGGCATGCCGCGTGTATTCAAATGTTCTCATTTTTCTTAAAGAAGATATATACGATTACTTTGGTTGTTTAGGAACCTTTTCATGATATTTGAAATTGTAAAAGCCTTTAAAGGAACCATCTCAAACGCCGAAGTTTCCTCACTTCGCTTAAGCGAAGTGATCCTCCTTGGCTTATCTTTTCTTTTTGTTGCCTACAGCAACAAAAGAAAAGTGAGAAAAATGCAACCATATAACTGAAAATATACCCAGTTATAACTATTTCGACCTTTTTTGAAAGGATTATTTCATTATTATGATTAACATTAAAGATACAGTTTGCAAGGCATCTCGTCCCGTGAAGGTGCTTCAGTTCGGCGAGGGTAATTTCCTCCGCGCATTCGTTGACTACATGATCGACGTTGCAAACGAAAAGGGCGCCATGGACGCATCCGCCGTTCTCGTTCAGCCTATCAACGCTCCTCTCATGAAGTTCTTCGACGAGCAGGACAGCGTTTACAGCGTTGTTCTCCGCGGTAAGGAAAACGGCGTGACCGTTGACGACGTCAGAGTCATAACTTCGGTGGACAGCGTGATCTCCGCATACGCAGATTACGAAAAGTTCATGAGCTACGCCGAGTGCGAAACTCTTGAGGCGGTAGTTTCCAACACCACCGAGGCAGGTATCGTCTTCGATGACAGTGACTCCTTTGATGCAGAGCCCCCCGTGTCCTACCCCGGTAAGCTTACCAAGTTCCTTTACGCAAGATACCGCTACTTTAACGGTGACGCGTCCCGCGGTCTCGTGATCTATCCTGTTGAGCTTATCGAGAACAACGGCAAGAAGCTTCTCGAATGCGTAAACTCTCTCATCGACCTTTGGGGTCTTGAGGACGGCTTCAAGGCATGGATAAACGACGCTTGTATGTTCTGCAGTACCCTCGTTGACCGTATCGTTACGGGTTACCCCAAGAAGCCCGGCGAGGCTGATGCCATCTGCGAAAAGCTTGGTTATAAGGACAACCTTATCGACATCTGTGAGCCCTTCGGTCTTTGGGTAATCGAAGCCTCTGACACGGAAAGAGCAAGACGTACCCTTCCCCTTGACGCGGCAGGACTTCCCGTTATCTTTACCGACGATCAGCGTCCTTACAGAGAAAGAAAGGTGCGCATCCTTAACGGCGCACACACCTCCTTCGTTCCCGCCGCATTCCTTGCAGGTGAGAGCATCGTCCGCGACTGTATGGCTGACAGTGTTATCCGTCCCTTTATCGACCGCTGTATTTATGGCGAGATCATGCCTACACTTACCCTCCCTGCTGACGAGGTAAAGGCTTTTGCCGATTCCGTTTGCGAGAGATTTGAAAACCCCTTTATCGACCATGAGCTGATCTCCATCTGCCTCAACTCCGTTTCCAAGTGGAAGGCTAGAGTTATGAAGAGCCTTCTTGAAAGTGCAGAGGCAAACGGACGTCTTCCCGAGTGTCTCACAATGTCCTTCGCATCCCTCTGCGCGTTCTACGCGACCGGCGAGATGAAGGGCGGCAAGTTCATCGGCAAGCGTACTGTTGGCGGTGCAGAGGTGGAATACACCATTTCCGACGACGCGGCAGTTATCGATTTCTTCTCTGAGTTTGGCAAGTGCGACGACGTTATCGTCCGCTTTGCGGCAAACGAAGCTTTCTGGGGCATGGACCTTAACACTGTTGAAGGCTTCACAGAGAAGGTAAAGGCTTACTTCGATATGATCAAGAACGAGGGCGCGGCTGCTGCAATGAAGGCGGCTGTAAACGCGTAAGACTTTTTCCGATATATTCATCATTTTGTACAGCCATAGGCTGAATGAGGTTAAATATGAAATTTGTAAAGATCACACCCGACGATAACGTAGGCGTTGCTCTCACCGAGCTGAAGTGCGGCGAGGAGGCTCTGGGCGTTACCCTCACAGAGGATATCCCCGCGGGTCACAAGTTCGCTCTCCGTCCCATCGCAGAGGGTGAAAACATCATCAAATATTCCGCTCCCATCGGCAGAGCTACCGCTAACGTAGCTACAGGCGCATGGGTACATACACATAACGTAAAGACCAACCTTGACGGTATCCTCGAGTACAGCTACAATCCTGTGGAGATACCCGAAAAGGAAGGCAAGACTGTCACCTTCAAAGGCTTCAAGAGACGTGGTGGCAAGGTAGGTA
>JAZUBZ010000022.1:0-23705 GCA_045638805.1 Eubacteriales bacterium | reverse complement strand
GCTTCCATCAACCGTATCGCTTGCTGGGCAATCGGTGCACGTAATATGCAGAAGGCTCTCCTTATGGCTAAGCTTGAGCCTACCGCGCTCCTCAAGAAATTCGAGCTTGAAGGTGACTACACTTCAAGACTTGCATACCTTGAAGAACTCAAGACACTTCCTTTTGCTGCTGTTTGGGACATGTACTGCGAGATGCAGAACGTTCCCAAGAGAGAGGCATGGGTTGCCGAAGTTAAGAAATTTGAGGCGGACGTTCTCTCTAAGAGATAAGCCCGCAGTATGATAAGTATGATTAAAATTAATGCTTTTAGCAGATCATTACTTGCGCTTCTGCTTGTAGGTACCATGCTTATGCTCGGCGGATGTTCTTCTGTCGATGAAGGGATGCTTCCCGCATTCGGTGCCGGCAAGGTAACGACAGTCTCCTCGACTGAGACCGAGGAACCGGAAAGAGAGCCTTCCGAAAAGAAGGGAATTACTATATGTGTTGATCCGGGTCACGGTTATGAGGACGGCGGTACAAGTAGCGAACTCTTAGGCGACATTCTTGAAAAAGATATAACCCTGTCAGTTTCTATGCTTGTCAAGAATGAGCTGGAGCTTCGCGGATTTGACGTTGTTCTTACTCACAACGGGGAAAACTTTCCCAAGGCTTCCAATGATGACGGAAATAATAGATTCAAACCGCAGGAAAGAGTTGCATACGCCAACAGTCTCGGAAGCAGCATAGATTACTATCTGTCGATCCACTGTAATTCATTTGATTCTCCTGATGTATCGGGTCTGATCGTATATCATGCCGATGAATCGGCAAAGGGAACCGTAGGAGACTTAGAGATTGCAACAGTTATCAAAAATACCGTTGCAGAGGATTTTCCTGATTATAAAGTTACTCTGAATACTTACCCTTACTATGTTATCCGTTACACAAAGGTTCCTGCGTCTCTTATTGAGCTTGGGTTTGTAACTAATGAGAATGATGCTCAAAATATGCTCGATGAAGAATGGCAGGCTAAAATGGCGGCATCTATCGCCGATGGTCTTGAGGCATACTATTCAGGTACAGCAGATACGTCAGACAGTACAGAACAAGCAGACCCCACAGTTTGATATTAACTTATAGAAAGTGTGATAAATTATGATAAATCTCGAACTTGAAATCAGAGAACAGCCCTCCATTCTTGCGTCCGTTATAGGAGCAAACGAGGCAGTAGCAGAACAGATCGTAAAGGCTGCAAAAGAAAAGGGCGTATGCGGTATCTATTTTGCAGCACGCGGCACAAGTGACCACGCTTGTATCTATGCGCAGTACCTTTTCGGTATCCTTGCAGGTCTTCCTTGTACACTTGGTACACCTTCCGTTGTTACCCAGTACGGTGCAAAGCTTGATCTTTCTAAGTATCTTGTAGTCGGCGTTTCTCAGTCCGGTAAGGCTGAGGATGTTCTTGAGATACTTAAGAGTGCAAAGGCTGATGGTGCTGTTACTGTTGCAGTTACAAACGAGCTTTCTTCTCCCATGGCAGGTGAGGCTGAATATCACCTCTACTGTGGCGCGGGCAGAGAATACAGCATTGCTGCAACCAAGACATTCACATCTCAGATGATGATCCTTGCTCTTCTTGCTGCTAAGTGGGCAGGCAACGATGAGTTCATGGGTGCTCTTAAGAACGTTTCAGTTAAGGCAGGCGAGCTTATCGAAGGTCTTGACAGTCAGCTTACAGAGCTTGCAGAAAAGTATCAGAACATGCCCGGTGCAGTTCTTCTCGGCCGTGGTATCTCCTACTGTATCGCTCTTGAGGGAGCACTCAAGATGCTTGAGACCAACAAGATCAAGATGAAGGGTTATCCCACATCTGACTTCCACCATGGTCCCATCGCACAGCTTCACGAGGGTGACATGGCGTTCGTTATCGCTCCTAAGGGTGCAACCTTCGCAGACCAGCTTGAGATCACTGAAAAGCTTAAGGGAGTTAAGGCAGACATTCTCTTCATCACAGACGATGCTGACGCTGTTCCCGCAGGTGTTACACCTATCATCATTCCCGATACAGGCTGTGAGCTTACAACTCCTTTCATCAGCGTACTTATCTTCCAGATTCTTGCTTGCAAGATGACAATCGTTCGCGGCATTGACCCCGATAAGGCTGGCGTAATTAACAAGATCACAATTACTAAGTAATTACATAAAACTCAGTTAAATCGAATAAACAAACAAGACCTCACATATATTTTATCATGATCACGATAAAGCATATGTGAGGTCAGTTTTTATGGGCAAATACGGCACAGGAAACAGGGAAAGGTGTGAGATCCTCGCCGATTATCTTATAGAAAACCAAACGACAGTTCGAGACGCCGCTGTGAAATTCGATATCAGTAAATCAACGGTACATAAGGATGTCACCGAAAGACTTTTCCTTCGAAACAGAAAGCTGTATAACCAAGTTAGAGTATTACTTGAAAAGAATAAGGCTGAGCGTCACCTTCGTGGAGGTGAGGCAACAAAAAATAAATACCGTTCAAGAGCTAAATAAACTAAAGCCATACCGAGTGCTCGGTATGGCTTTAAAAGTTTAATTTATACTCTTTCGAGGTAGATCTTAACTGCCTCACCGTTGATATCCCAGCTCTTAGCTTCAGCAGGGATGTCACAGGTTACGGTGTACTCGTCACCGAGAACAGCGGGAAGAATGCTGTCCGCGTAAGACTCAAAAATGTTACGAACCTTATCAGATGCATCTACGAAGATCTTGATGTGATCGGTAACCACGAAATCGGAATCCTTACGCATTGTCTGGATCTTAGAGATGATCTCACGTACAAATCCTTCGTCAACAAGCTCGGGGGTAAGGACTGTATCAAGAGCAACTGTTACGTTGTTCTCTGCAACACAGAAGTAACCTTCCTTCTGCATAACGTCGATGAGAAGGTCTTCGGGAGTAAGCTCAACAGCAGTACCGTCGAAGTCGAAGGTAAGCTTGCCGTTAGCATCAAGCTCACGCTTAGCTGCATTACCGTCAAGGTTCTCGGGGGAGAGCGCCGCCTTGATCTTTCCAAGGAACTTACCATACTTGGGACCTACGGTTCTGAGC
Source organism: Eubacteriales bacterium (assembly GCA_045638805.1). GTDB lineage: Bacteria > Bacillota > Clostridia > Oscillospirales > CAG-272 > RUG11130. The sequence continues at coordinate 20,613 of JAZUBZ010000022.1, read as the reverse complement.
TGAGGCTTGAAGGAATAGCTTGAGAACTCGGACGCATCGGAAACGAACTTAACAGCCTTGAGGTTAAGCTCCTCGCGGATGATATCGTGGAAGAACTCACCGGGAACGTTATCTGTACATACGTACATAGTGGAGAGAGGCTGACGGTTCTTAACGTTTGCACCGTTTCTTGCACTTCTACCCATTACGATAATGTCAACTACAGCCTTCATATTACGCTCAAGCTCAAGGTCGATCGCGTCTTCATCTACTGCAGGGAAATCGCAGAGGTGGATGGATTCGGGAGCAGAAGCATCAACTGTGCGTACAAGGTTCTGGTAAATATCCTCTGTCATGAAGGGAACCATAGGAGCAGATGCCTTGGAAATGGTTACGAGACAGTGGTAAAGTGTCATATATGCAGCAGCCTTGTCATCGGGCATTTCCTGTACCCAGAATCTCTCACGGCAACGGCGAACGTACCAGTTAGAAAGCTCGTCAACGAACTCGTAAAGTGCCTTAGCGCTTTCGGGGATCTTATATTCAGACAGATACTTGTCAACGTTTTTAACTGTGGAGTTAAGACGTGAGATAATGTACTTATCCATTACGCTGAGGGGAAGAGTCTTAAGATCATACTTGGTAGGATCGAAGGAGTCAATATCAGCATAAAGCACCCAGAACGCGTATGTGTTCCACAGAGTACCCATGAACTTACGCTGACCTTCAACAACAGCCTTGCCGCTGAACTTGGAGGGAAGCCAAGGAGCAGAGTTGGTGTACAAGTACCAACGGATAGCGTCTGCGCCGTAGGTCTGAAGTGCATCGAAGGGGTCAACTGCGTTGCCCTTAGACTTTGACATCTTCTGACCATGCTCGTCCTGAACGTGACCGAGTACGATTACGTTCTTGTAAGGTGCCTTGTTGAAGAGAAGAGTGGAGATCGCCATAAGGGAGTAGAACCAACCACGTGTCTGGTCAACAGCCTCGGAAATGAAGTCTGCAGGGAACTGAGCCTCAAAAAGATCCTTGTTCTCAAAGGGATAGTGATGCTGAGCGAAGGGCATGGAGCCTGAGTCGAACCAGCAGTCGATAACCTCGGGAACACGGTGCATCTCACCGCCACACTCGGGACACTTAATGGTTACATCATCAATGTAAGGACGGTGGAGCTCGATGTTTTCGGGGCAGTTATCGCTCATGTTCTTGAGCTCTTCAATACTACCGATGCTGTGTCTGTGACCGCAAGAGCATTCCCAGATGTTGAGAGGAGTACCCCAGTAACGGTTACGGGAGATAGCCCAGTCCTGAACATTCTCAAGCCAGTCACCGAAGCGACCCTTACCGATAGACTCGGGGATCCAGTTAACGGTATTATTGTTGCGAACAAGATCGTCCTTAACGTCGGTCATCTTGATGTACCAAGACTCGCGAGCGTAGTAGATCAGAGGAGTATCACATCTCCAGCAGTGGGGATATGAGTGCTCAAAAGAAGGAGCGGAGAAGAGAAGACCTCTTTCCTTAAGGTTTTTAAGAACCTCGGGGTCAGCTTTCTTGCAGAAGAGACCAGCCCAAGGAGTTTCAGCTGTCATTTCACCCTTAGAGTCAACGAGCTGAACGAAGGGAAGTCCGTATGCACGGCCAACGTTAGAGTCGTCCTGACCGAAAGCGGGAGCAATGTGAACGATACCTGTACCGTCAGTAAGAGTTACGTAGTTGTCACATGTAACGTACCAGCACTTTTCGCGGGGAGAAACGAAATCGAAGAGAGGCTCGTATTCCTTGTATTCAAGGTCACGGCCGGTATAAGTTTCGATAACCTCATAGTCTTCACCGAGGTGCTTAGAAGCGAGTGCTTCAGCGAGGATATAAGTCGCGTCTTCAGTCTTTACCTTAACGTAAGTTTCGTTAGGATTTACACAGAGTGCAACGTTAGAGGGGAGTGTCCAAGGTGTGGTTGTCCAAGCGAGGAAGTAAGCATCCTCACCCTTCACCTTGAACTTAGCGATAGCAGACTTTTCCTTAACGTCCTTGTATCCCTGTGCAACCTCCTGAGCGGAAAGGGGAGTACCGCATCTGGGGCAATAGGGAACGATCTTGAATCCCTTGTAAAGGAGACCCTTGTCGTAGATCTGCTTAAGCGCCCACCATTCACTTTCGATAAAGTTGTTGTCGTAGGTTACGTAAGGATTTTCCATATCAGCCCAGAAGCCAACGGTCTCGGAGAAATCCTCCCACATACCCTTGTACTTCCAAACGGATTCCTTACACTTGTCAATAAAGGGAGCAAGACCGTATTCCTCGATCTGTTCCTTGCCGTCAAGTCCGAGAATCTTCTCAACTTCGATCTCTACGGGAAGACCGTGAGTATCCCAACCTGCTTTTCTGGGAACGTTAGCCCCCTTCATTGTGTGATAGCGGGGGATCATATCCTTAATAACACGTGTAAGCACGTGACCGATATGAGGCTTACCGTTAGCTGTCGGAGGACCGTCATAGAATGTGTAAGCAGGACGGGCTTCACCCATGTTCATGCTCTTTTCGAAAATCTTATTTTCGTTCCAAAACTTGAGAGTTTCATGCTCTCTTTCAACGAAGTTAAGATTTGTTGAGACCTTTCTGTACATTTCTTCACCATTCCTTTTTATGTTGATGTAAATATTAACTGATTTGCGAGGTAGAAAAATAAAAAAACTCCCGTCCGCTCGGGACGAAGAGTCTTCGCTTGTTACCACCCGGGCACGGACTGAACATCAGCCGTATGCCTTCCGTTTTAACGGTCGGAACCCGCCGCGGGGACACCGCGGAGCTTAGGAGTGATACCGCCAATCACTTGTCACATCGGGCTTCCACCGTCCCCGACTCTCTATCCTGACACATATGAGGCGACTTGTCTCCGTCATAGCTTTTGCTATATATCATACATAGAATATTATACATTATGATACAGTGAAATGTCAAGGACATTTTTAATAAAGTTTGTTTATTTTTTGTTTCTGTTTCTGCTATCAAAAATGTCAAGTGCGTGGATGATGTTTACGTCGCCATCGTAGACACAGAAAAACTCCGCACCTCATAAGAAGTGCGGAGAAAAACAAATATGTTGCTTTGTTTCTTTTTATTAATGTGTATTCTCAATCTCAATGTATACTATTAATTTACTGTTGGGGGCATAAACTATTTTTCCATAATACTTTCCGGTTTCAATAATATCATCCAAAATAGAATAATCACTTTCGATTAAAAGATCAAATATTTTTAATGATTGTTTTTCTTCTTGGTATAGACTAACAGTATGATATTCATTTTGGGTGGGAGCGCGTTTGACAAAGTCAAAATATCCTTCATATTCCACAAAACTATTTGTAGTAACATCTTTTAAAATGCTTTCTGTAGTTTGTTTTTGTACAATAACACAGATGAATAAAAGAATGACCAACGCAAAAGATACAAAAGATATTCCTATTTTATCTCTTTTCTTAATTTTAGGTAACAGAATTAATATACCCCATAAAATTAAGCAAATAGCAACTGCAACACATGCTACAATATATTTTATGTGTTCCAGCATATACATATAATTTAAGAAATCCGTATAATGTGCGATATCCATATAAGCACTCCTTCTTAGATCAAATATGAATTTATGGTAAAATCACAAAAAACACAATGTGGTATGATAAGGGGACTTTTATGCATATTTTTCATTCAAACCTTTAATAAGGCAATCAAAGATAGCTTGGTGTTAACGAGAGTTTTATCGGTGACAATCTCGTTTGCGTTGACTGTAACGTCACACTCAGTTGCACGTGCGATTCTGCCGCCTTGTAACAATAAGTATACTACATCTTAGGAAAAAAGTCAAGCGAGCGGACAATGTTGCCTTCAGCATCACTATTGATAGCAGGTTATATTGGTTCGAAGCTTACAACTTCGCATATCCACTTGACTTGCACAGTATAAAAATGGTATAATAAAAAGAAGTAAATTCATTTTGATTTTCAATGATTGGAGAGCGCTATGTTAAAACTTTTAAGACTTATGCGCGACTACAAGAAGGAAACGGTTCTTGCTCCTGCATTCAAACTGCTTGAGGCTTTGTTTGAACTGTTCGTCCCCCTTGTTATCGCAAATATTATAGACTATGGTATTCCTTTGTCCGATAAGGGGTATACCGTGAAAATGTCAGTTGTTCTTGTGCTTCTGGGGTTTGTAGGCTTTGCCGCATCAGTTATTGCACAGTACTTTTCAGCCGCGGCCTCAGTTGGCTTTGCTTCAAAGGTGAGACGTGCACTTTTTGGAAAGATTCAGCAGATGTCTTATTCCGAGCTTGACCGTGCCGGTACAGCTTCTCTTATTACCAATATGACGTCTGACATTAATCAGCTTCAGTCAGGCGTAAATCTCACCCTCAGACTGTTTCTCCGTTCACCATGTATCGTTTTCGGTGCAATGATCATGGCGTTTACTATCAACGCGAGACTTGCGCTTATCTTTACTGCGATGATCGCAGTTCTTTCAGTAATCGTTTTTGCGATAATTCTCGGTACTGTTCCGCTTTATAAGAAGGTACAGGCTTCTCTTTCTTCTGTTACAAGAAGAGTACGCGAAAATCTCGGTGGTGTCCGTATCCTCCGCGGCTTCTGCCTTGAGAAGAGTGAATCGGAAAAGTTCGGTGAAGACGCGGACAAGCTTCACAAAGCGCAGAACTACGTCGGTAAATTCTCGGCGCTAATGAATCCACTGACTTACGTAGTTGTTAACGTTGCCATTATATTCCTCATCGGACGCGGAGCTATCCGTGTTAATAGCGGAAGTCTTTCACAGGGTGAACTTGTTGCCATGTATAACTACATGACACAGATCCTTGTAGAGCTTGTCAAGCTTGCGAATCTCATTATTACTATGACAAAAGCTGTAGCATGCGGACAGAGAATATCCTCCGTCATAGAAGGCGTTGAGGGAGAACGTACTGACGGTGAAACACCTGTTGGTAAGAACGGTACTCCCAAGGTTGAGTTCAGAAATGTTTCATTTCGTTATGCAGGTGCAGGCGACGATTCTCTAAAAAACATATCGTTTGCCGTGAATGATGGTGAGACCGTTGGTATCATCGGTGCTACCGGAAGCGGTAAATCCACCCTCGTTTCTCTAATTCCTGCGTTCTACCTTTCCACCGACGGTGAAGTGCTTATCGACGGTGTCGACGTTAAGAATACCGACGTTTTTGTTCTCCGACGTAAGTTTGGTATAGTACCTCAGCAGTCAACTCTCATGCGCGGAACTCTCAGAGAAAATCTTAACTGGCGCGATGAGAGTGCCACTGACACCGATATCATGATCGCTGCTGCAGCGGCGCAGGCCACCGACGTTATCACACGTAAGGAAGGCGGACTTGATGCGAAATGCGAGCAGTACGGACGTAACTTCTCAGGCGGTCAGAGACAGCGACTTGCTATCACCCGTGCGCTTGTAGGCGCACCCGAGATACTCATTTTCGACGACAGCTCGTCTGCGCTAGACTATGCTACGGATGCATCACTCCGTGATGCTATAGCAGACCTGTCCCAAGAGCATACTACATTTATTGTGTCACAGCGTACGTCGTCCATCATGCACGCCGATAAGATACTCGTCCTTGAGGACGGTATGCTTATAGGAGTGGGAAAACACGACGAGCTTTATGCTTGCTGTGCGGCTTACCGAGAAATACACGATCTTCAGTTCAAGTCAGGAAAGGGTGAGGCATAAAATGGCAAAGAACGTAAAAAATAAGGGAAGCTTTGCGAGAGTCCTCGAATACATAAAGCCTCAGCTTTTCCTTGTTGTCCTATCACTATTACTGTCCCTTATTTCTGTTGCTCTCACGATCTATGTACCTATGCTGATCGGTCAGGGAATTGACCTTATCGTAGGCAAGGATGCAGTTGATATGGACGGTGTTGTACATATACTTGTAAGTATCGCAGTATGGGTAGGTATAACAGCAGTTGCACAGTGGTTTATCGGTATTGTTAATAACCGCCTGACATTTAACGTTGTTAGAAACATCCGCGTTGATGCTTTTAATAAGATACAGAAACTTCCCGTGTCATATATCGACTCTCACGGTCATGGAGCGACGGTCAGTCGTGTCATCGCTGACGTTGACACATTCTCCGACGGTTTGTTGATGGGTATGACACAGCTTTTCAGCGGTTTGCTTACGATCCTCGGAACTCTCGTTTTCATGCTTGTGCTTAACTATAAGATCACTCTTATGGTGGTGATCCTTACTCCCGGATCTATCCTCATTTCCAAGTTCATCGCAACACGTACCTTCAAGCTGTTCCGCGAGCAAGCTCAGGCAAAGGAGGAGCAGACGTCCATCCTTGAGGAAGTTATAACAGCAGAGAAGACTGTCAAAGCATTCGGTGTTGAAGGTCGCATGATAGACAAGTTTGACCGTGCAAACGACAGACTTACAAAGGTAGCGACGGGCGCAGTATTCTATTCTTCTCTTGTAAATCCTTCCACACGTTTCTTTAACAGCGTGATCTATGCAGCAGTTGTTTTCACCGGTGCGCTCTCTGCAATGAGCGGCGGTATCTCCGTCGGTATGCTTACATGTTTCCTTGGTTACGTAAATCAGTATACAAAACCTTTTAACGAGATATCAGCAGTCATAACTGAGTTTCAGAACGCACTTGCTTGCGCTGACAGAATTTTTGATCTGATCGATACACCCTCCGAAGAAAACATGAAGGATGCTGAAGTAACTAACGGGGTACTTGGAAAAGTGGAGTTTAAGAACGTAAAGTTCTCATACGTTCCAGAGAAGCCTCTCATAGAAGATTTTAATCTTGAAGTAACTCCCGGTCAGATGGTAGCTATCGTTGGACCTACCGGTTGCGGCAAGACTACTCTTATCAATCTTCTCATGCGCTTTTATGACGTTATCGGAGGTTCCGTCAAGCTTGACGGTGTGGATATCCGTAATATGTCACGCGCAGATCTGAGACGTAATTACGGCATGGTTTTGCAGGACACCTGGATCAAGCACGCTACAGTTGCTGAAAACATTGCTCTCGGAAAGCCGGATGCTACAAGAGAAGAGATCGTCGAAGCCGCGAAAGCGGTATATGCTCATTCGTTTATAAAACGCCTGCCAGACGGTTACGATACTGTTATCGGTGATAACGGTGCTGAGCTGTCAGGAGGACAGAAACAGCTTATTTCCATTGCAAGAGTTATGCTCTGTCTCCCTCCCGTGCTTATTCTTGACGAAGCAACGTCATCCATCGACGTCAGGACAGAGGGTAAGATCCAGGCGGCATTTGATAAGCTGACACGCGGACGTACCAGCTTTATCGTTGCCCACAGACTGACAACCGTCAGAAACGCTGACGTTATTATCGTAATGAAGGACGGACATATCGTTGAAAGCGGTAATCATGAGACACTGCTCGAAAAGGACGGTTTTTACAGACATCTCTATGAAAGTCAGTTTATTCATGCCGAGTAAAATTCAGAAAATCAATATTTCTTGCGATTTATTGTTGTTTAATTAATATTTTCATGTTATAATACATGAGTATAACGTTTTAAGTATCAATGAGCTGAGTTGCTCAAAGTATGCGGGGGATTATGAAAGATATTTTTCCGAGTCTTATAGCCAATTCTGCTATAAAAGAACATATCGGTATTGATATTGCAAAGGGATGCGCATCCCATGCATATATTATCGAAGGCCCTGCGGGCAGCGGAAAACATACTGTCGCACGTCAGATAGCATCAGCACTGTCATGCCTTAATAAGGACTACAGCGGATATTCTCTTCCGTGCGGTGTATGCGATAACTGCAGAAAGATCGCAAATAATAACTCCGGTGACGTTGTTTATATCAACAAGGAAGACAAGGCCTCCATCGGGGTGGATGCAGTCAGAAGTATTCGTGAAGGACTGTACGTTATGCCCAACGATTCGGATTTCAGAACTTACATAATCGAAGAAGCCGATAAGATGACACCTGCGGCGCAGAACGCATTGCTTCTGTCTCTTGAAGAGCCTCCGTCATTCGTTGTATTCCTTCTCTTGACTGAGGATAGGCAAAAGCTTCTCGAAACTATCAGAAGCCGTGCGCAGATCGTCAGAACCGAAACGATCAGAACAGACGTTATGCGCGAGTATCTGTTATCCACTCAAAGTGGCAAATTGCTCAGTATGCGTTCAAGTGATGAATTTGATGGCGTTGTTGCAATGTCAGGCGGTGTTATAGGCAAAGCTTTGATGCTTCTTTCCAATAACGAGGAAAGCGTCTCTTATAAGAGAAATCGTGAAATTGCCGCAACTATTGTTTCTCATATCTGTAAGGGCAAGAAGGCTGACGCATTTAAATCAGTTCTCGAGGCTAAGTTAACGTCATCCGCCGAAGCGAAGGATGTACTGATCTTGGCATCAAATGCAGTTCGAGATATGATAGCTGTTAAGAGAAGTACTGCTTTAGAGCTGTTGTTTTACATTACTGCCGACGACGCACTTGCGGCTTCATCCGATGCTCCAATGAAAAAGCTGATTATACTAAACGAAGAGATATATTCGTCCATACGAAAAATCGAATCAAACGTATCTCATAAAAATGTGATTTCCGAACTCATATTAAAGACGTCTCATATCCGCAGAACCGTATAGTTCTGGACTTTGCAAATTATAACAAAGATTTTCCCGAAAGGATATACATAAATGAACGAGTATAAAGATATAATTGATACAGAATCTGCCGAAACCCCGGAAAAGCTTTACGAGATAGTTGGCGTAAAGTTCAAGGAAGCGGGCAAGATATATTACTTTGATCCTTGCGGTGTCAAAGTTACAAGTGCTGACTGTGTGATAGTTGAAACTGCAAGAGGACTTGAATACGGCTTTGTAGCTGAAGAAAACCACGAACTCCCCGAAAAGAACATCATTCAGCCTTTAAGACGTGTTATCCGTATTGCAGATAAAAAGGATAGAGAACAGTATGAAAGAAACTGTGAGCTTGAAGTATCCGCGATGGATATCTGCCGTAAAAAGATAGTTGAGCACGGACTTGACATGAAGCTTATCGAAGCAGAATATACTTTTGATAACACCAAGCTGATGTTTTACTTTACCGCTGAATCACGTGTTGACTTCCGTGAGCTGGTAAAGGATCTTGCTTCCGTTTTCAAAACAAGAATTGAACTGAGACAGATAGGTATCAGAGACGAAGCAAAAATGCTGGGTGGCATCGGTATCTGCGGCAGACCCTTCTGCTGTGCATCATTCCTTGCCGATTTCGTGCAGGTTTCCATCAAGATGGCGAAGGAGCAGAACCTTTCACTTAATTCAACAAAAATATCAGGTGCATGCGGACGTCTCATGTGCTGTCTCAGATACGAACATGAGACCTACGAGCGTGAGATCGCCCGTACCCCCAAAATAGGCGCAAAGGTATCTACTAAGGACGGCGTAGGCGTAGTTGTTGATACGCATGTTTTGACGGGACTTGTTAAGGTAAAGTTTGTTGAAGAACGTGGTGAGACTATCAGAGCATACGACAGGGAAGACGTAAAGGTACTCCCTAAAAAAGATAATCAATAAATTTCAAAAAAGCACTTTATTTTTTCACATATATGTGGTACAATAAAGAAAAAATACTATGGAGGTAACTAAAATGGCTTTCAAGATTTCCGATGAGTGCCTTTCCTGCGGCGCTTGTGCAGATACTTGCCCCGTTAGCGCTATCGCTGAGGGTGACGGTAAGTACGAGATCAACGCTGACGAGTGCCTTTCTTGCGGTGCTTGCGCAGATGCTTGCCCCGTTGGCGCTATCGCTGAGGAGTAATAAGTACATACTGAATAAAGATGGGGGCGAAGGCAACTTCGCCTTCTTCTTTATCAGACGGAAGTGCTTAACGAGTGTTTCCGTGTGATAAAGAAATTTGATTTCTAACTTTACGGAGAATATCGTGGAAAAGAGAGACGTAATTTACGACGGCGACACCGAGCGTGTAGACGAAATAAACGAAGATATCACTCTGATACAGAAAAAGCGCGGTCTTACCTTCGGCACCGATGCTTATCTGCTTTCTGCTTTTGCCAAAACGTCAAAATACGGTAGTGCGGCAGACCTCGGAAGCGGCACAGGTGTTATCGCCCTTCTGTGCGCGGCAAAAAATAAATATAAAAAGGTCTATGCCGTAGAAGTGCAACAGGAGTTTGCGGCTCTTATCGGACGAAACGTTGCGCTCAACTCGCTTGACGATAAAGTTACCGTCGTAAACCGCGACGTCAGAGAATTATCGCAGAAGGATACTTGCGGAGAGGTTGACTGCGTACTTATGAACCCACCGTATATGAAGAATAACAGCGGACTTGCCAACGAGCATGATGAAAAGAACATTGCAAGAAGGGAAGTTCTCGGTACCATATACGATTTCTGCAAGTCGGCTTCATCCATCCTTAAAAGCGGCGGCGGACTTTTTGCCGTACACCGTCCCGAAAGACTTATTGACCTTACAGATGCCATGCGTAAAGCGGGAATTGAGCCCAAGAAGATCGTGTTTATCCATCCTGATTCGAAAAGCGAACCTTCTCTTGTTCTCGTTGAGGGGAAAAAAGGCGCGGCGTCTTCGCTTATCGTAACACGTCCGCTAATCATTTATAAAGAAAACACCCGTGTATACACGAATGACATGCAGAAGATTTACGACAGCTTTTCCATGTCGCATATCACCGAAAGGTAGTGTAATTTATGAGCTTTTCAAAAAATCACACTCAGTTCAGAGAAAAAAACGAAGTTTTAAAAAATACGCTGTATCTCGTTGCTACACCAATAGGTAACCTTGCCGATATCTCCGAGAGGGCTTTAAAAGTCCTTTCAGAAGTTGATTTTGTTGCGGCAGAGGATACCAGAAATACAGGACTTCTCCTGTCTCGATTTGGTATTTCCAAGCCTATGGTCAGCTATTTTGAGCATAACAAGCGGGAGCGTGGTGAGATCATCGTAAACCGGATCGAAGCAGGTGAGAGCTGTGCTCTCGTTACCGATGCCGGAACACCGGCTATCAGCGATCCTGGAGAGGATATCGTTAAGCTGTGCGCCGAAAGAGGAGTCACTGTTGTATCCGTGCCCGGTCCCTGTGCCGCCATCTGCGCGCTGACATTGTCTGCACTTGCAACCGGAAGATTTGCGTTTGAAGGCTTTATCAGTACGAATAAGTCAGAAAGACGCGAGAGACTAACGGAACTTTCAACCGACAAAAGAACTCTCATAATCTACGAAGCACCTCATAAGCTTAGAACTACTCTTGACGATCTGCTTAAATATTTTGGTGATAGACGCATAACTCTTTGCCGTGAGCTTACAAAGCTTAATGAGGAGGCAATGCGTACTACCATCGGCGGAGCAGTAGAGTATTATAAAGAACACGATCCCCGCGGAGAATACGTTCTCGTTATCGAGGGGGCCCCGGAGAAGACGGATGCAGAGTATCCCGAGGATATCACAGAACATGTTAACATGCTAATTGGTTCAGGTCTTGACAGAATGACCGCTATGAAGACAGCCGCGAAACAGCGAGGTATCTCTAAAAGCGATATTTATAAAGAGTATGTAAACGAAAACTAATCCAAACCGCGAAACTGCTATTGTAATTTTACGGAAGTTCTGTTATAATATGGGGTGGAATGTTTCTTTAACGGAGGTATTCATGAAAAAACTGTTTTGTGACGGTATGATATACGATACGGATAAAAAAGCATTTATCCGTGCGGATATCCTTACATGTGATACAAAGATAATAAAAATAGAAGAGGAAGTTGATATCCTCGAAGCTGATGAGATAGTTGACTGCTCGGGTAAGTACATAATTCCCGGATTCGTTGACGTTCATTCTCACGGCAGAACTCTTCACGACTTTAACACTACTGATGCTGACGGAGTTGCTGAACTTTGTGCGTCTTACGCTAAAGTTGGTACAACTACCTTTATGGCGACCTTAGCGTCAGCTACCAAGGAAGAGCTTATGGCTTCTATGGACGCGATAGCTGTCAACAGAGACGAAAAGGCGGGTACTGCTACCGTCGGCGGCATACATCTTGAAGGCAGATATCTGTCTGAAAAGAGACGAGGTGCACACGCAACGCATCTTCTTGCAGATCCTGACGCGGCAGAGTTAAATGAATTTATCGACAAGATGCTCCCGGCACCTTTCCACGTTTCGGCGGCACTTGAGCTTGCTGATAAGAGCTTCTTTGATGCTGTTATCTCCCGCGGAGGAACACTTGGCATTGCTCACAGTGATGCTACGTATGAAGAGGCTATTACAGCTATAGAAAACGGTGCTACGTCTTTTACGCATACCTTTAACGCAATGCGTCCCATACACCACAGAGAGCCCGGTAATATTACGGCGGCGCTTCTCAGCGATGCCTATACCGAGGTTATTTGTGACGGCTTCCATGTAAATCCTACTATAGTACAGATGCTTCAGCGTATCAAATCTCCTGATAAGATAGTTCTTATTACTGACTCAATGGAGGCGACGGGCGCGACAGACGGAGAGTATTCCATCGCCGGACAGAAGGTATACGTCGTAAACGGCAAGGCAGTAAATGGAGAGGGCGCTATTGCAGGCAGTACCCTTGATATGCATGCTGCACTTAAGAACTACATGAAGTTCTGCGGGCTTTCTCTCGAAGAGGCTCTCCCCGCGGCAACAGCTAACCCTGCGAAGATGGTTCACCTTGACAGTGTTTGCGGTATGATCAAGGAGGGGTATCGGGCAGACCTTCTCGTGATTGACTCCAAGGATGAAATTAATATCGAGGCGGTATATTCCGCAGGCGGAAAAGTAAACTGAATTTGAAATTAAATCTGAATATATTCGGAAAGGCATATACACATGAAAGAGAAATTTTATATAACCACAGCTATTGCATACGCTTCTACAAAGCCTCACTTCGGTAACACATACGAGATCATTATGACGGATGCTGTTGCAAGATATAAGAAGATGCGCGGATATGACGTTTTCTTCTGCACAGGTACAGACGAGCACGGTCAGAAGATCGAGCTTAAGGCTGCTGACGCAGGTATCACTCCTAAGGAATACGTTGACAATATTGCAGGTCTTGTTCGCGGTGTATGGGACAAGATGAATACAAAGTACGATTATTTCGTAAGAACTACCGACGACAACCACGAGACCGCTATCAAGAACATCTTCAAAAAGATGTACGACAAGGGTGACATCTACCTCGGCTCTTACGAGGGTCTGTACTGCACACCCTGTGAGTCCTTCTTTACAGAAAGTCAGCTTGTAGACGGCAAGTGCCCTGACTGCGGCAGACCCGTTGAAAAGACAAGTGAAAAGGCATATTTCTTCAAGATGAGCAAGTACGCTGACAGACTTGCAAAGTACATCGAAGAGACACCCGGATTCATTGAGCCTGAGTCCCGCAAAAAGGAAATGATCAATAACTTTATCAAGCCCGGACTTCAGGATCTCTGCGTATCAAGAACAAGCTTTAAGTGGGGGATTCCCGTAGACTTCGATCCCGAGCACGTAGTGTACGTATGGCTTGACGCACTTTGCAATTACATCACAGCTCTCGGTTACGACCCTGCAAACGAGGTTCAGCCCGAAACATTTACAAAGAACTGGCCCGCTGACGTTCACGTTATCGGTAAGGATATCATGCGTTTCCATTCTATCTACTGGCCTATCTTCCTTATGTCTCTCGAGCTTCCTCTTCCGAAGAAGATTTTCGGTCATCCTTGGTTCAACTTTGGTCAGGACAAGATGTCCAAGTCCAAGGGTAACGTTGTGTACGCTGATGAGCTTGCAGATAAGATCGGTGTTGACGGTGTAAGATACTATGCACTTGCAGAAATGCCTTATGCAAACGACGGATCCGTTACTTACGATGCGATCCTTAATCGCTTTAATACTGACCTTGCTAACAATCTCGGTAACCTTGTAAACCGTACCGTTGCAATGACCAAAAAGTATTTTGACGGTGTTATCCCCACTCCTGTAGATGAGTGTGAGCTTGACTGTGACCTTAAGAACACAGTTCTGAACGCTGTTAAGAAGTACTCTGACCTTATGGACGACTTCCATATTGCAGATGCTATCTCTGAGGTGATTACTGCTCTCAGACGTGCTAACAAGTATATCGACGAGACAACACCTTGGGCACTTGCAAAGGATGAGGCAAATCGTGAGAGACTTGGCACCGTTCTCTATAACCTCCTTGAGTCTATCAGAATCTGCACTGTACTCCTCTCTCCCATCATTCCCGATGCGGCTGAAAAGATCTTTGCTCAGATCGGTACTGACATCAACTGCTATGAGTCCACTTCCGTATTCGGTAAGCTTGAGGCAGGTAAGAGCGTAGGCACTCCCGAAGTTCTCTTCTCAAGAATCGACGAAGTAAAGTTCATGGAGCAGATCGAGGCTGAAAGAGCGGCTGCTGAAAAGGCTGCTGCGGGTGAGCCTGTAACTGAAGATACAGAACATCTTCCCACCATCTCCTTTGATGATTTTACTAAAATTGAGCTCCGCTGTGCTAAGATTGTAGAATGCGAGAAGATCAAGAAGGCAAAGAAGCTTCTTAAGCTTCAGGTAGACCTTGGCTTTGAAAAGAGACAGGTCGTATCCGGAATCGCCCTTTTCTACGAGCCTGAACAGCTTATCGGTAAAAAGGTTGTTCTTGTTTGTAACCTCGCTCCCGCTAAGCTTTGCGGTGTTGAGTCAAACGGCATGATCCTCGCTTCTGGTGAGGAAGAAGTAAACGTTATCTTCCTTCCCGAAAATACACCTCTCGGATCTAAAGTAAGATAAAACCAAAAATAAAGGGGCGTTATTCGCCCCTTTAAAATTAAGGAATAATATGAGTAATATAAAATATTTCGATACACACGCTCACCTTCATGACCCCCGTTATGAAACATCCGAATGGGGAAGCACTGACGGAATGATCCAGAGTGCAGCTGAACGTGGACTTGTTGGCGCTGTTAACATCGGTACGAATCTTGAAGATGCACACCGTGCGATTGAATTTGCCGAAAAATATGATTTTATATATGCCGCTATCGGTATGTATCCCTCCGAAGCTCAGTACGCAGGAGCAGAGCTTGACTGCCAGCTTGCAGAAATGGAGAAGCTTCTCGCTCATCCAAAGGTAGTTGCTCTCGGTGAGATCGGACTTGACTATCATTATGAGGATACAGATCGTGACGTACAGAAATATGCATTCGACGCTCAGATGCAAATTGCAGAGCGTGTAGGTATCCCCGTTGTAATACATGACAGAGATGCCCACGGTGATACAATGGATATCATAAAACGATATCCTAATGTACGCGGCGTTATGCACAGCTTCAGCGGTAGTGCAGAAATGGCGCGTCAGCTTGCGGATCTTGGATGGTCTCTGTCATTCAGCGGTCCCGTAACTTACAAGAACGCGGCTAAGGTCAAGGAAGCGGCAGGTATCGTTCCCGATGAAGCATTGCTTGTAGAGACCGATTCGCCGTATCTTCCGCCCGTACCTCATAGAGGTAAAACAAATTACCCCGGATATCTTGAGTTTACGGTAAGAACGCTTGCCGAAATAAGAGGGAAGCGTGAAGAAGAGATTGCTGCTCTTACGGTAGCCAATGCACTTAAATTCTTTAACATAAAGCTATAATACAAAAAGCCTCCGATACAAGTAAGTATCGGAGGCTCTATTTGTTTGTCTTAGCTCTTTGCGGAATCCTTGTTTGTCATAGCTTTGATAACAAAGAGAGTACCGACAGTAAGAACGATTGCGATGGGCAGAGAGATCATCCAGTTCTGGATGAAGCCTGCAATGATGAAGGAGACGAATGAGATACCTGCAACAACAAGTGCGTAGGGGATCTGTGTGGAAACGTGGTTAAGGTGATCGCACTCAGCACCTGCGGAAGACATGATAGTTGTATCGGAAATGGGAGAGATGTGGTCACCGCAAACAGCACCTGCAAGACAAGCGGACATACCGATGTAGAGAAGCCCGCTGGAAGCAGGGAAGATGTTTACGATGATGGGAATGAGGATACCAAAGGTACCCCAAGATGTACCTGTAGAGAATGCAAGGAAGCAAGCTACGAGGAAGATGATAGCGGGGAGGAAATTGTTAAGACCAGCAGCCGCACCTTCCATCATGTTCTTAACGAATACGTCAGCACCGAGGAGGTTTGTTACTTCCTTAAGGGATGTTGCCATTGTGAGGATAAGGATAGCGGGTACCATTGCCTTGAAGCCTTCGGGGAGACAACCAATAGCGTCCTTGAAGGAGATAACACGGCGGCAAATAAGGTAAGCAACTGTAACGATGATAGCGATAAGTGCGCCCCAGGGAAGACCAACGGTCGCGTCTGTGTTACCGAAAGCATCAATAAAGTTTGCACCATCGTGGATACCGCCAACGTAAAGAAGAGCATATATACAAATACCGATAAGAACAACAACGGGGAGTACAAGGTCGATAACCTTACCTCTGGGATTAACCTCTGTAGTCTCAGAGGACTTGATTTCACCGGAAGTGAAGAGGTCACCGTTTGTGATAGCGTTAAGCTCATGACGCTTCATGGGACCGAAGTCAAACTTCATAAGAGTGATAGCGACAATGAATACGAGAGTGAGAAGTGAGTAGAAGTTGTAGGGGATAGCTCTAATGAAGAGCTGAAGACCTGAGTAACCGGTACCCTCGGAAAACTCTGCAACTGCAGCAGCCCATGAAGAGATAGGCGCGATCATACAGATAGGAGCAGCGGTAGCGTCGATAAGGTAAGCAAGCTTTGCGCGGGATACCTTGTGAGAGTCTGTAACGGGCTTCATAACGCTACCGACTGTAAGACAGTTGAAGTAATCGTCGATGAAGATAAGAACGCCGAGCACGAAGGTGGCGAGCATCGCGCCGACTCTTGTCTTGATGTTCTTGGATGCCCAGCGACCGAATGCAGCGGAAGCACCTGTCTTGTTGATAAGAGCAACAAGCATACCGAGAAGTACAAGGAAGATGAAGATTCCAGCACAACCTTCAAGCGCCGAGATGAATCCATTGTTGATTACAGTATCAACAGTAGTAAGCACGTTGAAGTTGGAGTGCATAAGGGCACCTGCAATGATACCGATAAGGAGGGAAGAGTAAACTTCCTTGGTAATCAGAGCAAGTCCGATAGCAATAACTGGAGGGAGGAGTGACCAGATGGTATCTGCCAGTTTACTTGTTTTAGGAGTACACCCGCATTCTACAGAAGTACCACATTCACTACAAGTAATTACGGGTTCTTCACAATGGGGGCACAGGGTAAACAGTGCTTTACAAGATTCACATCTGGGTAAATCGTCTTCTTCAGCTGTTTCTTCGGTTGTGTCTGTATTAGCTTCAACGTCACCGGATGCTTCGGTGTCAACTGTTGTTTCAGCGTCAGCAGATTCACTTTCAGCAAAGATAGTTACAGAGAAAGAAGCAAGGACAGTAAGGAGAGCAAGCATGGTTATAACGAAACGCCATACTCTCTTTGAGGATGAGAAATTCATATCCATCAAACCTTTCTTTGCTCCGTCGATTGAATTTTACCGCAAAGCGGTATTCGGCGGAAAAATAACAAATATGCTACATTATAACATAAAGCGACTGTATTTGCAATATAATGTTTAATAATTCGTGAATAAAATTTTAAAGGCAATACTGTTAAAGTATTGCCTTTATATCTGTATTTAAAATTCAAGTTCAGCACATACTGCAAAATGGTCGGACATATATTTTCCGTCAGGCATCTCATCCCAAAGAACGCACGAAACACATACGATATCCGGTGAGGTAAATATGTAATCGATTTTATCAGCATCCCACTGTCTGTAGGGTTTTCCGTAATTATTGAATGTCTTTTCGAACTTGTCGGTAACGTCTACAAGACCACCCTCGGTCTTTATCGCTTCAACAACGTCACTGTCCGGTGTTGCGTTAAGATCTCCCGTAAGTATAGCGAAGGAGGGATATATCAAATCATCCGTTTTAATGTCCTCGATTATCTGGGTTATACCCTTGATCCTTGCAAGCTTTCCTACGTGGTCAAGGTGGGTGTTGTATACTCTGAATGTGGTCTCAGATTCGATATCGGTGAGGCTAATCATTGTGGATACTCGCGGACAACCGCTTTGGTCGATCGTAAACTGTGAAGAAGGAACGTGAGGAGTTGGTGAGAGCCATTTTGTTCTGCAGTTTCCGAGAACGAACCTTTCTTTTTTGAAAGCAATTGCTACAGACTCTCCGAGACGGTTTGTATTTCTTCCGCCACCTACTACGTAATACGCATCAAGTCCTCTGACGGTTACCTTGAGCATTTTTTCACTCATTTCCTGAAAGCAGATAACATCGGGGCTTTCGACAGCGATTTTTTCTTTGATCAATTTAAATCGCTCAGTATACCCTTCGGTGGAATCTATTCTAACGTTAAACGTAACAACCTTGATCTTCATGATGAACGTCCTTTCAATGTACTGATAATATTATACCATTATTGCTATAGGCTGTCAAGAATATCTGATGTGGCACTTTATCCATGTACTCATATACTGAATGTGAGGGTGTCGTACCCTCGGAATAATCAAATAGAAAGGATAATGATTAGCATAATGGAATATCACAACTATAACACTCCTCTTGACAGGATCAACGACGATTTCGTTAAGCAGATCCTATCTGGGGAATTTGATCCCAGTTGCGGCTGTGAAAGAGGTTGTGAAGATACGGAAAACAGAAACAGTGATTGTTCTTCACGCACGGGCGCATCAAAAACATGCAGATATAACAGACGTTATTCGAGATGCGGTAACAGTTGTTTTAACGGTGGCATAGATAGCAGACGTAACGAAAGATCGAACGGCTGTAATTATAGAACCACTCGCAGGGAAGAGACTCCGTGTGAAAACGCATCTTTCGACGGTGGAGAAAGTGAAACTGTCTGCGGTTGCGGTGATTGCACAGGTTTTACTTCACCCACGCTTCACGGAGTGCCACATTCAATGGTGTATTCACCCCATCAGCACTTCGAAGGACTTTACGAATGTGATGAAGCTCTTGATCGCGGAACCATCTTCCGTTGCCTCGACTTTCCGTTTGGTCCAACTGCTTGCAGAGTCGGAAGATGTAATAACGAAAACGAAGGATGCAGATGAGGTAAAAAAATGAGTGACAGAAAGAAGCTTTTGAAGCAGATTCAGATATATTCCTTTGCGGTATATGAAGCGGCACTGTACCTTGACGGACATCCGAATGACAGCCGTGCACTTGAATATTACCGTAAAAAGAAAGAAATTCTCTCCGAGCTTTATGTAAAATACGAAAAGCTGTACGGTCCACTGACCATCCACGGAAATGACTGTGATGATGAATGGAAATGGACCGCCTGCCCGTGGCCTTGGGAATTCGATTCAGACTAAAGAAAAGGAGAGAAGAGTATGTGGATATATGAAAGAAAGCTTCAGTACCCGGTAAAGATCAAGGAACCCAACGGATTCTTTGCAAAGATAATCTCCGCACAGCTTGGCGGACCTCACGGTGAGATGGGAGCGGCAACACGTTACCTCAACCAGCGCTTTTCCATGTCCAACAGAAACGTTGCGGGAATTCTGACTGACATCGGCACAGAAGAACTTGCTCATATGGAGATAATCGGCACCCTTATGCATCAGCTTACACGGAATCTGACTCCCGAGGAAATAAAATGTGCAGGTCTTGATGCGTATTTTATTAATCATACTACAGGCGTGTACCCCGCTGACGTTTCGGGAGTGCCCTTTGATGCAAAGATGATCGCGGCAACAGGAGACCCACTTGCAGACCTGCATGAAGACTTGGCAGCAGAGCAAAAGGCAAGACTGTCATACGATAACATCCTGCGTTTTGTTGATGATCCCGACGTATGCGACGTTATCAAATTCCTCCGCGAGAGGGAACTTGTTCACTTTCAGCGTTTCGGTGAAGCGATTTTACCGTTTCAAACAGATGAAACAACGATATATTATTCTGTAATCATATTGCGCAAATTATTGTATAATAAATATCTATTAGGATGATATTATTGTATAATGAATGTAAATTTAAACAACGAGGTAAAAAACAATGGTTACAACTGAAATAATAAATCAATTTCAAACTTATTTATACGAGGACGAAAAAAGTAAAAATACTATAGATAAATATATGAGAGATATAAAGGCTTTTTTTGAATATCTAGGTAACTGCGAGTTAACAAAGCAATCGGTATTGCAGTATAAGAATTACCTGAGTGAAACCAAAGCTATAACAAGTGCTAACTCTATGATCGCGTCAATCAACTCGTTCTTTCGTTTTATCGGGAAGTATGAGCTTTGTGTGAAATATTTTAAGGTTCAGAGAGAAGTATTCTGCTCTGAGGAAAAAGAATTAAGTCGAGAAGAGTACGTGCGTCTTGTAGATACAGCGAAAAAGAAAGGGAACGAGAGACTTTGTGTAATATTGCAGACTATCTGTAGTACAGGAATGCGGGTGAGCGAACTACAGTACGTTACGGTTGAAGCGGTGCGAGCAGGGGAGATAAAGGTTCGGTGTAAAGGT